>NZ_CBABQS010000023.1:0-58903 GCF_964672035.1 Arcicella sp. | reverse complement strand
CCTACGTTTTCCCGTGCAGTACTTCCATGAAATGAACCACGGATTAAATTTGCATCCTCAATAATCACTTTTTCAAGTTTCCCCTCCAGTACCAGCGTTGTGATTTTCAGCATAATTTCAAACATATCAAAACTTGATATTTCATCCATCGTGCAACTAATTGTGTCGTATTGGGAAAATCCACTTTTGTGTAAATCAGGATCAATGGCTATTATTTTCATGCAGTGATTATTAAGCCCCCTCAAAACAAACCCCTAAAAATTCCGCTGAAAATTGAAAGATTTGCTCTAAATAGGTAGTAAATTGATTAGTTGAGAGCAAAGCGGTGGACGACTTCAGATAAACCGCTTTGCCCGTTGTTGTAATATCCGCTTCTAAATCTGTTAAAAATCGTTTCTTAAAAAATTCGTGTACATCTCTGATACTTGTATCGGCATACCCACAATGATAAATAAAACCTTGCTGACACTCTGGATAGATAACGCCCCAAAGTAGCCTATTTTGCATGTGCGTTCTATTCCTTTTGACTGTTTCAATACTTACAATTACGTCCGTTATTTCTCCATCGCTATCAATAAAACTCTCTAAGGCTTTTTTAAATCTTACCTTTGAATTAAGGGTTAATGTTGCGTTTTGGTCAATGGTTGCGTAGTGTTCGTATTTCATTTTTCAATCGAGAATCTTAATAATATTTGAGCTTCTGGTTTAATTGCTTCTATTGTTTCGCCTGCAAAAGTTCCTCCTTTTTTCAAAACTTCTTCCAATTGCTTTTTGCCCTCAGTAATTGCTACTATTTCATTATCAAAAGATTGCCAATTTTCATTCACTGAAAAATCATAAACATTTTTAGTCATAGTTGAAAAACTGCCATCAAGTGTTTTTACAGTCTTATTTGCCATTACATACGCCAAAACCAAACAAGAACCATATTTATAGATTAGTTCTAAAAGTTCTTGATACCATCGCATGTGAGCCAAAATTTCAAGGCTTCCTTCCATATCACAATCGTTAATAAACTCCTTTCCAGTCAATGAGTTTTCGTTAATATTCAAAAGGGTTTTAACATAGTTAATCTTTTCCTCTTTTGAATACCCTTTGAAAGATTCTAATCCTTCAAAGGGTGATAGTGCTTGTTCTTGTGTCATGCCAATTATTTTTCAGAAACTATTTCAAGTAGAACTTCTTTATCCTTTTCGGTAATCGTATACTTTTTCTCAATCTCATTGAGGGTAAATACCTTACCACTTACGCCCACCGTCATTGCCTTAATAATGTTATTCCAAGTTTCGGAATTTTGAACTAAAATATCCTTTGGCTTTTGAACAAATGGCGGCGTCGGTGTAATTGCTACTGGTGGAGTGGTTTTGCGGTCTGGATTATCAATATCATCTTCATCCGTTGCGATGTGGAAGAACTTCAAAAGGAAATAGCGTTCCCCGTACGTCAAAGCACTCCCTAAACCTTTTTCCCAATCGTTTTGCCCATTAGCAAAAAATAAATTTTCGTCTCTTTCTCCTGTCTCACAATTAATCCAAGTAAACTTTAGATGCAAAGTTGTAAATATTTCAGCTTTGGGTTTTTGATATTCAATAGCTACATTTTTGCCATCTACATTTTCCCATTTTTTGCCCGTCACAAAATAATCTTGTCTTTGGTTTTCAATTTTAATAATTTCCTGCTTTAAGATTATTCCTAACTCATTCATTAACGGCTTAATGTGGCTTAAAACTTTATCCCCTGTTACATACTTGTATCCCCCTGGATTGCTGTTGGTCTTAGTGTCTTTATCTTTTCCAAGTCCATTAATTCTCTTTTGAATTTCAAGTAACTTTTGATACAAATTCAAAGGCTTAATTTCTGTATTTTCCATGATTATTAGTTTAGTTAATTGTTATTTCAAAATGGTAAATCTTGATCCTCTGCATCAAAACTTGGTAATTCAGCAACGGGATCCGCTTGTTTGGGCGATTGCGGTTGTTGTGTCTTTGGTGCAGCCGCCACACTTTCCAATACGTCTATACGCCATACTGAATTTTTACAGAAGTATCTATCTTGCCACGGGTTCGCCTCTGGATTGAATGATAATTTAACCTTTTCGCCAACGGTTAAACTATCAATTTTATCCCCGCCAAACACTGAAAATATGCCTTTTTTGATATGTGGAGCATCTCCATATTCAAGTAAAAATTCCATTGAACGCCATTCGTTACCGTTCGTTTTACTTACACCCGACTTTTCGGGTAATAACTCTGTTATTATTCCTGTTATTTCTGCCATTATATTTGTTTATTTGATTTATTTGAAAGGATTACATTCGGAAATTTGTCAGAAAATTAAGGGAGTGCCAAAGACACCCCCGAATTTAACACAACACAATTACCTAATATTTAACACAATTACTTTGTGGGGTCGTTAATCCCTATCATCATTTGGCGTTACCTTATAGGCTAACCAAAGCCCTAACACCATTAAAATAACTGTTGAAACTACTTGAACGTTAATTATAGTATCCATCTTTTGAGTAAATTCCTTTATACCGGTCTTCGTTCTTTTGATTTACCTTTTCTTGGTTAAAAAGAACGATTAACCAAGTAGTGATGATTGCGAAAATTAAGCCTAATAGTATCATGATTTTTAGCTGTTATAAAAGTTCGTGATATGAAATATTATGTTCTGGTATCGTATGAATTACACCCCCAACTCTATCCGTTGCCTTAAAATCTCTTAACTTCCCATCTTGCAAAACCTTTATTTTGTCAGGATAAAAAATTACTTTGTTCATTACTGTTTTCTGTTCCTCTCCCAAAACAAAAAAACTTGGTATCCTCTGCATGGTCATGCTAATTCAAGTTCAAGGTTATACACTTCGTTCTTTGCTTTTTCAAGTTGTTCTCTTTTGTTTTTCTCAGTCCAATCTTCCATCTTTAATTTCAGTATCAACGAAGCCTTTGAATTTTTCTCTAATTGAACCCGACACCGTAAGCAGTCGTCTTCCGTTAAGTCTTCATATACATTGATTGTCTTGAAAGCTTCCGCTTTCTTGTAATAAGCGAAATTGAATGTAACCCCTTGGATAATCGCCCTTGCAAACGACACTTCACTTTTATCCTCGACATTGTTTACTATAATATCAAGCTCTTCAATAGCTTTAATCACTATTGCCTGTGCCATAAATGCCAAGTTTTTAAGGCTTAACATGGTAATTTCTTTAGTTTCTGACATGATTTTTTTATTTTAAACTATTAATTTTTGATTAAATCAGCTTAGAGGAAATTTATAAGCGAGCATTACCCGCCCTAAATTATTTCACACTAAACCTTAACTTAACACTATGAAAAATAACCACTATACTATCTGATAAGGGTAAAATGAGATGATGTACCCATTTAACCCCGCTTGGTACTTATCCAAATCAACCATCTTGATAAGTCCGTTTGATTCCTTTTGGGCTTTAGACTGATAACCGATTGATTCAAGGGTTACCACGTTACGAGTAGTTACTTCCACCTCCCCATCCTGATTTTCTGCGAGCTTCCAGAATGTTATCACACCTTCTTTAATGCCTTTAATTAACTTAGAAGCCTGTCTCATTGCATCCTGCCAGAACGTGCGACCCTTTAAAATGTACTTTGAATATAATTGAGATGCTTTTTTAGAGATTTGCGAGATGATTGTTGAATTTTTCATTATCTTTATGGCCGTAAGACCGTTTAAATTTGTCGTTTAATTGATTCTTATTGTTAGCCGTGAGATTGTGAAGAATCCCACGGCTTTTTTTGTTATCTACGGAAGGAAATTCTTTCATCCTCCTGTCTGTACTCTTCTTCTTCCTCATTCTCCTCTTCACACATCCATTGCATTACTCTGCGTTGATTTTCCAATTGTACTTCTTGGAAATTTTTTCTTTGTGGAGCAACTACTGACTGGATTTTTTGGGCTTGTGTGATGTTGTTCATTTTCTTGTCGTTTAGTAATTGTGAGTATCTGATTGTTTGATGATGTAAATTTACGCAAATGTTTATAATAAAACAAACAAATGTTTATTTATTTTGGATATTTTTTTACAAATGTTTATTTTGATACCAATAAACACTTTTGCTTTGAAAGCATTTTTTGAAAGTTTACATTTACAATAGTTTAAAACTTAAAACTCTAAAAACATGAAAAGATTAATTAGGCTTATTGCGTTGGCTATTTTGTTGCAGTCTTGTGCTACAATGACACCTTTGAAAAATGATTACTCAAAAGTTCAAAATACATTCTATACCGACAAAACGAAAGATTACGTTTGGGGGAAGGTTATAGAGCTATTCAGTACAAACGGAATAGGAATTGGATTAATTGATAAGTCAAGCGGATTGATAGTATCAAGCAAAACTGACTTCCTAACAAAAACTACGACTGAAACAGAAACAGGGCAACTGACTGACAAAACGGCCTTTATTGTAAGAGAAAAGAAAGATTATGGAGGGGGAGATTTAAAGCCACGTGAAGTAAATGGCATCTGGAATGTTAGGCTTTTTGAAAAAGACGGCAAGACTGGCATAAATATCAATTTGACAAATATATACGCAGGCATAAATTCGGTTTCTATGGGTTCGCAAATCATAATTAATTATGATGCAAAAAGTACAGGGAATTTTGAGAAAATGATTGCTGATTCAATAGTATTTTAAACACAAAAAAGCCCTTTCAAATATGAAGGGCTTTTAATAAAACATATAAACCAATAATACAATGAATAGTATTCCTGAAAAACCCCAACAAGCACCGCCGCCATTGGTAACACCGCAACCAACACATCCGCCATTAAGGAATCCATCTACTCGTGATGACAAAGGATTAAGCAAGCCTGAAATACAACAAAAATAATAACGACTAATGACGTGCCAATCATAAGTGTATTTAATCCATTTTTGAAGCTATTCTTTCGGCTCACATAAGCTTCCTGATATAATGTAATGTCACAATTCAGTCCATACACTTTAATTCTTAGGTATTGTAATAAACTTTCTTCTTCCGAACTTAGAAAAATGTCGTCTTCAAGCATCATTGACGGCTTTGTTCCTATAAATGGAACTGTTCTTAATGCAAGGACTTCAAATAAGAAGTAGCAACTCAAAAAAATTACAACGCCCTCTATTAAAGAAAAGAATAGTAATTGACTCATTCTATTGTTTGATAATTCAACAATAATAAACCCGAAAATCGCAACAAATGAGGGGAATAATATTTGTAATAATGACATCGACTTACTGGTGACAAATAAATCTGAATCGTGATAACTTTTTAACAATTCGTTGGCATCTGTTTTTATTTCGACTAATACATCTTTTGATGCTTTATATATTAGTTCTTGATTTAATTCTTTGTCCATAACTTTTTCTTATTTATCACACTAAGTTATAAATAAAATCTATAACTTAAAAAAAAGCCCTGAAAATTAATTCAAGGCTTTTTTGTTATTTACTCTTTTTCTTCAAACTCCTTCATTTTCTCATTAAAAATATTAATAGCCGTATGCTTGTTAATTTTTGCATAGGCTTTCAGGGCCTCAACGGACGAATGCCCTGTATATCTACAAACGATGTGAGGCGGAATATTCAAATCATTCAAACAGTGATTAACAAAGGTTTTTCTTCCCGTGTGAAAAGTAATTATTTCAGCATCTGGATAGTCTATTTTATGTAGAGCGACTTTGATGTAATCATTTGCTTTTTGGTTGCTTATTTTTGGGATTGCTTCCAAACTGCTAAATTCGTCAAAAATCTCTTTTGCGAAACGGGTTAAGGGAGCGGAGTAAACCGAATTAACTTTCTGCCTCTGATTGGTAATCACTAATCCTAATTCTTTATCATCTTCAAGGTGTAAGGATTTCAAGTTTTTCATGTCAGCATAGCAAATCCCTGTGCAACAACTGAAAACATACATATCCACGGCTTTTTTTAGTTTGCCCTCATACGGGTATTCCCGTAACTTTTTCACCCAGTCCCACGTCAAATGCGTGAGATTCGTTTCTTGATTAATAATCAGTTCGGCATCACGGAGCGGATTCTCGGTAATATGCCCCTGCTGGACTGCCCATCGCAGAGCCTTACGAAATTTCAAGCCGTGCTTATTGGCATGATTGTTTCCGCACGATTTTGTTTTAATTAGCCACGTTTTAAATTGCGAAAACGCCTGAATGTTGAAACGCCTTGCTTCAAGTTTAGGATTTTTAGTTTCTACCAGCCACGCTTCTAAGTTGCCAATTTTACACTTCCAATCTTGCATTGTTCCGTGTTCGTAATCGCTTGTTGCTTCTGCCATATACATTTCTAAGAGTTTTAAAATTGGAGGGTTTAAACTTGACTTGCCGTTTACCAAGTCCCGAATTTTTGGAGCCGTTGGGTCTGGAGTGTGTTCAATAAAATAGATAATGTCGTTAGTGAGTTGAACCAGTCGGGCGTTCTGGTCTTGATTCTTAACCCGTTGCCGTTTAGTATCAAAATCCGATTGTGGAACAAAAACACCCGTACAGCACAATTCAACTTTTATGCCGTTCAATGTAAGGCGTGCGTAGATAGTCCCTTTGTCGGGGTCCCGTTGTGATTTTCGGAAATAATACAGGATTGTGTACGTGTTGCGTGCCATTTCATAGTTGAATCTTTCATACTTAATCATTGTGTGTGTTTAGAGGAACAAAAATGTTCTACATAAACTCAGATTAGTTTTGTGATTGTTATTATAGTGTAGAACTTATGCAAAATTAAAAAGAGCATAATTTATTCTAAACCAATATAGTAATTATGTAAATTAAAGCACTTATGTATATATTTCAATATTCTTCATATTAATACACCACTCATGGATAGGAATAATGAGAACAATACTTCGTGTACACAGCAAAATAAAAGTGTACACGAAGTTGTAAAAATGAAAATGCCGATTGTGGGCTTGTAAAGCAAGAAAATGCAGAGAAATGGGGTGGAAAATTAGTAATTGTGGGCGGTATAAGATTCGAACTTACGACCTCCGCCCTGTCAAGGCGGCGCTCTAAACCAACTGAGCTAACAGCCCTTTTTAATGGTTGCAAATATCAGTTTGAAAATTCAGATTTACAATTATTTAGTCCTTAATAATGTAAATATTTTTGGATGGAATTCTAATTAATACTAAAAAACCAATGGCAAAGATCACGGTTAAAAATAATAAACTCATGCGCATACTTCCTGTCAGTTGGTTTACTAATCCAAACATGAAAGTACCAATGACGGTTGAAAGGCGATCACAAACATCGTAAAAACTAAAATAAGAAGCCGTATCGTTCGTATTCTCAGGCAACATTTTAGCATACGTCGAGCGTGAAAGTGATTGAATTCCACCCATCACAAAACCTATTCCTGTAGCCAAAATGTAAAATTCGTTTCGAGTATAAACGTAATATCCCGCAATACAAATGACAATCCAAATTAACACAATGTAGGACAGAGACATTGTATTGCCCACTTTTTCGGATAGTTTAGAAAAAATATAAGCCCCAGGAATTGCAACCAATTGAATTAATAATATCGTAATAATCAATGAATCAGTTGGTAATTTTAATTCTTGCCCGCCAAACAAAGCTCCCAAATACATAACCGTTTGAGCACCCATATTATAAAAGAAAAATGCCAAAAGAAACTTTTTAGTAATTCTTAGGTTTTGTAATTCACCAAATACCTTTTTCAACTCTTTGAAACCATTAAAAATCCAACTTCCAGTTCTCCTTTGCGGCTTTTGGGTTTCGGGCAATAACGCAAATGGAATTTGAGCAAAAACTATCCACCAAATTCCTACGGTAAGAAAGGATATTCTGGAGGCTTCATCGCCCGAAATTCCACCGTACCAAGATGGTTTCAAGACCATCGTTAGGTTTTGAATTAGTAAAATTACGCTTCCTAAATATCCCATCGTAAATCCTCTGGCTGATAATGAATCGTATTTGTCTTCCGTGGCAATTTCGGGAATGTACGAATTATAAAAAACGATACTTCCGCCCCAACCAACGATTGAAAATAAGAAAGCAAAAGTGCCTAAATAGTAGTTTCCTTCCTTAAAAAAAAATAATGTCATGCAAGAAATCGCCCCTAAATAGCAATACAATTTCATGAAGACTTTTTTCTTCCCTGTATAATCAGAAATGGCGGAAACGAGTGGTACAGAAAAGGCTAATAGAAGAAATCCTAAAGAAACAGCATAGGAATAAATGACCGTATTTTCAATTTGAAACCCTAAAAAATCAAGTTTCGTGCTTTTTGAAGGCAACATGACCGCCGCAATCGGAAAATAGATTGGAAAAATTGCTGAAGTTATGGTTAATGAATGAACAGAATTTGCCCAATCATACATCGTCCAAGCAGTGAGTGTTTTAGGGTTATTTTTCATATACTCAAAATATTGTGATTTCTATTTTCTTTAATTTTTTGTGGCAATGATTCTAAAATACTGGTTTTTAACGAGTTTAGAATTCCTTTCTTGACAAAATTTTTGTGAGAAACTAAACTTATTTCTCGAACAGGTTCGGGAGATTTAAAATGACGTACTAATTTCTGTCTATCTTTATCAAAATCACTGGTGGCCAATTCTGGTAAAATCGTAATACCTTGATTGCGTTCTACCATTTTGCGGAGGGTTTCCAAACTTCCTGATTGATATTCAAATTGATTATTTCCAATAGATTTTCTTTTCAATTCGCATAAATTCTCAATTTGCGATCTTAAACAATGTCCTTCTTCCAAAAGCCATAATTCCTTTGGATTAATGTCTTCAGAAAGTGCGTATTTTTTCTTATAAATAGCATTATCACGAGAAACGTACAAAACTAATTCTTCGTAAAAAATTGGGTATTCTACAATATTTACTTGTTGCAATGGGGTAGCCAATAAGCCTAAATCTAATTCATCATTTTTCAGTCCTTCGATTATTTTATCAGTTGTTAATTCCTTGATTTTTAAATGAATATTAGGATTCTTTTGTAAATAATCTGTCAGAAATAAAGGTATCAAATAGGGTGCAAGGGTTGGAATAACTCCTAAACGAATCTCCCCCGATACGTCGTGCTTATTGGCATTAACAGTATCATTAATTTTGTAAAATTCCGAGATTGTAATTCTGGCTTGTTGAATAATTTCTAAGCCAATTTGTGTGGTAATAACGGGTTGTCGGCTTCGGTCAAAAATTTTAACGTCCAACTCTTCTTCCAACTTTTGAATTTGCATACTCAATGTGGGTTGAGTAACAAAACAACTATCAGCCGCTTGCACAAAATTTCGGTGTTTTTCAACTGCCAAAACGTATTCTAATTGCGTGATTGTCATGGGTTTGCAAGAATTTTATTGACTTTATTTAACCAAATATCCCTTCCCTCACAAGTCCAATGCGAATCAGATTTTAGATAATATTTGGAAGGATTTTTTCTAAATTCTGAAAAAGTATCAATGAAGGGCATTTCTACCCTTGAATCTGCCTGAATTTGCTCGATGAGATGGTTGTATTTTCCTAAATCTGGGGCGAGAATACTCACTTTATTGGGAATGATGGATAAATAAACTTCATCAAATCCAGCACGTAAATATTTCTTGTATGCCGCATTGATGTTTTGAACCAGCAAGGCTTTTTCTTTGTCCGTAAATGGATAAAATGCTGAATGTGAGTCAGTTGGTAAAGATTCTTCGGAAAAAAATACACTTTTTTTATCATTTGATAAAATTACTTTTTTCTCAACTCTATCAAAAAATGTGTTATTCAGCGTTGCTTTAATTTCTCGAAATATTAAAAAGAAATCATAGCTAAATAGTGATGATTCAAAGCGTTGTTCAATGCCGTCTTTTTCTGGAAAAATAAAGGCTACTGTTTGAATGATATTTTCCTTTAAAATTCTCTTCCAAGATTTTTTATCTTCCACTTTATCTTCATTTTTTTCCAACCTAAATTGATTAACTTCTTGTGAAAAATGATCTTTGAAAGTACGTTCAACAGTTTCTAAAATTAAAACATTTCTAAGGGTTCTATCTAATTGAATATCAGTTTGTTTACTCCAATGAATGTTGGTATAATTTAACGCATTAACATCGTTTTTATCAACTCTTTGGGCTTCAGTAAAACTATCGCCAATGACAAATAAATTAACTTTTGATTTAGCGGAAACACTTTTTGCGGGCGAGCAGGGCTGTAATTTTTCTTTAAATTGAGGCAAATAGGAGAGGTGATACAAATCACCATTCCGATAATCATCTGGAAAAAGCCTTGACGATTTATAAATCAAGGGCGAGTAGGCTTGTAGCCACAAATAAATGGCTAAAAATAGGACTGAATATTTAAGAATCTTTGAAAACATCGGGTTTCAGATTAAAACTGAAAATAGATAAATTGATTGGTATTGAAGACCCCGAAGAAATAAATTGTCAGGGCAAAAAGACCTATCAACGTATAAAATCTGGAAGTATTTTGGGTATTAATATTGAAAAACTTAAATTCTTTCCACAATAAGAATACAATCAAAATCAGTGAAAACCACATTTCGGTTGAATTTAACGGACTTTTGAAATCTTGCGAAATTGAAAATGTACTTATTTTTTTCAAAACTGTTAAAGCATCTTTTGTGCCTTTCGCCCGAAAGAAAACCCAAGCCAACATTACTAAAATGAATGTTGAAATTAGGTTAATTGTTTTGCCTAAAAGATTTTTTGGTAAGGTTAATTTCGGTAAATATTTATCTCTTAAAACGGCACAAATTAGGTAAAAACCGTGTAAAGAACCCCAAATTACGAATGTCCAAGCGGCACCGTGCCACAATCCACTAATCATAAAAACAAAGAATTGATTGAAATATCTTCGCCATTCCGAAACCCGATTTCCGCCCAATGGAATGTACAAATAGTCTCTAAACCAAGTGGATAGAGAAATATGCCAACGTCGCCAAAATTCTGAAATTGAAGTTGAAAAATAGGGCGTTCTGAAATTTTCCATTAAATCGTACCCCATCACTTTTGCCGAACCCAAGGCAATATCTGAGTATCCAGAAAAATCGCAATAAATCTGAAATGTATAGAAGAAAGTGGCAATTAAGAGCGTGAGACCAGTTTTTTCAGCGGGATTTTCGTAAGCATAATCCACCACCATTGATAATCTATCCGCAATTACCACCTTTTTGAATAATCCCCAAGCCATCATCATTAAGCCACTTTTCACTTTCTCAAAATCATATTGGTGCATTTGATGAAATTGCGGCAAAACATTTTGCGGTCGTTCGATTGGGCCAGCCACCAACTGCGGATAAAACATCACATAAAGGGCATAAATCCCGAAATGTTTTTCTGCTTTTTGATTGCCTCGATACACTTCAATCGTATAACTCATCGCTTGAAATGTATGAAATGAAAGACCAATGGGTAGAATATAATCAAATATGGGTAAGGGGTTTTTTACTTGAAAAATACCTAAAACATGACCGATATTTTCAAAAGAAAAATGGTAATATTTGAAGAAAGCTAATATGCCAACGTTTGATATAATACTAATAATTAGGAGCCATTTTCGCTGTTTCCCTTGCGTTTTTTCCAGATAAATTCCAGCGTAATAATCAATAATAATTGTAAAAAATAATATTAAAATATACTCAGGTTTGAAAATCATGTAGAAATAACAACTGGCAAACAATAATAAACGCCAACGACCAGCCCAACCCAAAGACCAGTAGCCCAAAGTAACAATAATAAAGAAAAAGAAAAAATGTATCGAGTTGAACAGCATATTAATGTATCTTGACTGACCAAGTTTCTATGCTACTTGGTGTGGTAATATTCATGATTATTTTTTTGTAAGAGTCTGAATACGAGATACTTGGTTTGTATGTTGATTCAACGGGTATTTGACCGATACCTTCTCCATTTTCATTAAAAAACTGATAAGTAGTGTAGCCATTATTAACAGAAAAATACTTCCCTGCAATGCCTAAGTTGTAGTAATTCAAAACTTTTCTACCATAATTTAATTCTTTAATGGTAAATATTTCTTGCTCATTTTTATTTAGCACGACAACTTCTTTCCCATCGGTACGCATTAAAACCCAATCAGCACTTCTTTCATCCATGACCATAGAGAATTTAACCTCATTATTTGGTCTGAATAATTGTCTTTTTTCAAGAATTTTACCATCTAAACTAATTTTATACAAATCTCCTTGCTCACTTATTATGCGAATGAGAACATTTTTATTCTCACCTTCTAATAAGGCAGGAGAAGTGAAATTACCGCTAATCGTAAGTGGAAAACCTTCGGCTATTTTTCCTTTCACATTCTGTAAATATATTTTGCCAGATTTCTCTAACATCACGGCATATTCATTGCCTTTTAAAATTATATTTGGCAGTGGTGTAAGTGTTTGACTGACCGTTGAACGCTTAAAAATAGGGGATACGATTAGGCTCTCTTTACTAAGTTTATAAGATTCGCCATTTTCTGACATCAGGGTGATATTTTTACCTCGGTCATTTTCATTTTCAAAGACATTGAAATTTTCTAAATTAAAACCCTTAAAGGGCTTACTTGTGATAACTTCAAATCCTTTTTGATTTCTCGTCAAAATGTAAATTTTTGTTTTGGTGGCAATAAGCAATTCTTGAGAAGCATTTTTTGAATAATTAACGCTTTTTATATCTCCAATGATTTCGCCATTTAATTGGTAACTCCAAATCTGTTTTCCTTTTTCGTATAAATGTGCTACTTGGTCAGCACTTTGAAGCAAAATCTGGGCATTTTTATTCAATGGATTTATTAAATACTTTGGTTTTGAGGAAGCTGTTATATTTATTGTCCCCAATTTAACCCATTTATTATTGGTCTTTTGAATCACTTTATTTACTTCAATATTCTTTAAAAGCACCAATCTCCCATCCGAGGCACTTAATTGTAAAATTTCGGCTTGTACCCCTAAAAGGGCATTTTTATATACATTAAGCTGTTCAGCCCATTTTGGATTCAGTACTTTTTGTAAACCTTTCAAGGCCTTGGAGTTCTCTATAATTAAGGTTAAATTGGCAGGCAAACAATGATTGGTAATTTTTTTACTTTTAGGAGAATTACTTAAAACATCTCCTTTACTAATATTAATCAAATAATCTTGCATCATTGCCAAACTACTCGCCAAAATTATATAGTCATTATATTCAGTAAAGTAGCATTCTTCAAAACCTGTATAAACCTCTCCTAAAAGCATCATTGGAAACTCTTTTATTCCCAATGAAGTTATCAAAAAACTTCCGTATTGTACACTATAAACATCATCTTCACTTTTGCTTGCCACATTTCGTGCAAAGACTTTTAAGGGATTTAAAAGTCCTTTTTGTTTAATTAGAAGGACTTTATTTTGAATTGACTGATCCAAATTGTCAAAACTGCAAAGCGTAACTTCGTCATTTATTTTAGCATAAATTTTATTAAATTCCACTTCAAATTTACTACTTACCTTTTTCCGCAACGAATTAATTTTTTGATGACCTTCTAAATTTTTTTCTAAATTTTTGATAAATTTTTCTTGATTTGAGAAAGACATAATCAAAGAATAGGAACAAGAATTTGGAATCATGTTCAAACTTTGAATGTGAGCAGGTTTCTGACCTTCAAATAAGTTGCTATTGACAGAAGTGCTAAGTGCCTCAATTACATTTGCATTGGGCTTCAACCACTCAAAACTTTGAGGAATAAAGGAGGAAAAATTTATGGCATTTTTATCCGAAATATCTTTTAAAAAACTGTTGATTGAATTTTGGTTAAAGTACGTTTGGGTAAAAATTGCACCCGAAGTAGCATTTATAGCATAGAGTTTAAGGGACTTTACCCAACTATTTTCAGAATGCAAAATAGACTCTTCCAATGCTAAACTTGATTGACTGAAAATTAGAAAATTATCTTGAATAATATAAGAAAAAAGCGACTCTGCATTTTCATCAATTACTTCCAAAACTTTAAAGCCTTTTGTGGTGTGGGGAATTAATCTTTTCCCCGTATTATTTTGTAAAAGTTTACTCAATTTTTCTACAAAGTCTTCATTTTCAGTCGTTAAGGGTAAATAATTGATAAAAGAAAAATTGTCTTTTCCTGCTGGTAGTAAGGCAAAATAAAGCGTTTTTTTGAAAATCAATAACTCGATTTCCTTTTGTGTAAGCCCAATTTTTTTTAAGACTTGATATTGAGAAGATGCTTTGGTGAGCAGAGGAATTCTTGGAATAACGACGTTTTTAACGGTAGAAATTTCATTTGTTTCCAATAAAACAAGCGTATTATCTGGAATAAAGTCGGTTATTTGGTTATTGAGTTGGCTTGTTTGATGATAATAAATGAAACCTCCAATTCCCAAAATGGCAAAGCCCAGTATAAGTAGTTTTTGTTTTATCATAAGGATAATCTTTATTTCACTTTATGTTATTAGAACAAAATTTACACAGAATATTATCTTTGATACACAGAAGTCGTCCTTCAATAGGACGACTTCCGTAAATTCAGGTATAAAAGATTTTATTGTAATTCGTTTTTTGCCGTAACCAATGCCGATCCAATCACTTGGTGCATATCATAATATTTATATTCAGCCAAACGACCTCCAAAAATTATACTTTCTTCTTGACGAGATAAATCACGGTACTTTTTGAATAATTCGGTGTTTTTATCGTCGTTTACGGGATAATATGCTTCCATTCCAGCCGACCATTCACAAGGATATTCTTTTGTTACGACCGTTTTAGGCTGTTTTCCAAATTCAAAATGCTTATGCTCAAGTATGCGAGTATAAGGAATATCTGCCTCCGTATAATTGACTACTGCATTACCTTGAAAATTTTCTTGATTCAAAATTTTATGTTCAAACTTCAAACTTCTGTATGCTAATTTCCCGAATTGATAGTTATAAAATTCATCAATATTACCTGTGAATACAGTTTTTTCGGCTAAACCCATCAATTCTTCTTTATTTTGAAAAAAATCAACATCGGTTCTCACTTCAATATCTTTTAATAATCCTTCCGTCAATTTATTATATCCTCCAATCGGAATTCCTTGATATTTATCGTTAAAGTAATTATTGTCGAAAGTAAATCTCAATGGTAAACGTTTGATAATAAAAGCGGGTAATTCCGTTGCTTTACGTCCCCACTGTTTTTCGGTATATCCCTTGATTAATTTTTCGTAAATATCAGTTCCAACCAATGAAATGGCTTGTTCCTCTAAATTTTGCGGGTCTTTAATCCCAGATGCTGCTACTTGTTCATCAATTTTAGCTTGCGCTTCTTCGGGCGTTTTTACTTTCCATAATTGATAAAAAGTATTCATGTTGAAAGGCAAATTAAATAATTCACCTTCATAATTAGCAATTGGGGAGTTTGTATAGCGGTTAAATTCTACGAATGAATTTACATAATCCCAAATGCCTTTATCATTGGTGTGAAAAATATGAGCCCCATATTTATGAACATTAATCCCTTCGATTTCTTCTGAAAAAATATTGCCACCCGTATGATTTCTACGATCAATAACCAGGCATTTTTTTCCTTTTTTTGTAGCTTCGTGGGCGAAAACTGACCCAAAAAGTCCAGCTCCCACAATTAAATAATCGTATTTTTTCATAATATAGGTTTTAGTTATTTGGCGTTAGGTTTTGGGGATTAGATAATTAGGTATTGGGTAATTAGGGATTAATTTTAAAGTATTTTTGATACAAAATGCAAATAATTTATTATTCTTTCTATTCTCATTTATCCAAGATCTAATCCCTAATCCCTATTTCAAATTCTTTATTTTGTTGTTTAACTCTAATCTAAAATTCAACAATTCTTTAAATGATTGCCAACAAACCTTTAATAATTTCATTTTTTGAATTGACACTTCTCCCGTAGCCCTTTCTTTGTGAATAATCGGAATATTATACAATTCTTGTCCCGATTTTTTAGCCATAATTGCCAAGAAAATATTGGGCGCAAAAGGTACAGGATTTGGTAATTGTGAAAGCAATTTTTTCAAGAACGACCCTTTAATTAATCGAAAAGGAATATTTGAATCCATGATAAAAGTACCATAAACCAAAAA
This sequence comes from Arcicella sp., assembly GCF_964672035.1. NCBI lineage: Bacteria > Pseudomonadati > Bacteroidota > Cytophagia > Cytophagales > Flectobacillaceae > Arcicella > Arcicella sp. Next base: position 42,805 of record NZ_CBABQS010000023.1, on the reverse strand, counting down.
CATACTATATCGTAAGATTCTGGTTATCAGCAATCTAAATATATCATCGTGTCTAATTTGGCGGTATCCCAAAATGAAATTTGAATCATTTCGTTTATCCCACAATTTTTTTACATCTCCGGGGATAAATTGATCATCCGAATCAGTTTGGAAGACATATTCAGCCTCCAATTCTACCGCTTTGAGATAAGCGTGAACCACTGCATTCCCATGCCCACCATTTATTTGATGAACCACTACCAATTTTGGATATTGTGGTGTCAAAGTGTCAAGAATTTTGCCTGTGTTATCTTTCGAACCATCGTTTACAACGATAAGTCTTGTATTTTCTCCTGCAAATTCAGTGTCTAAAAGGTCTGACCAGATTTTTACTACGTCTGCCATGCACGCTTCCTCATTGTAGGCAGGCATGACGATTGCTAATTTAATACTCATTAAAAGGGTTGTTGGGAACGAAAATTATTTTACAAAAATACCGAATTAGGTTTAAATTAACGAAATTCTAAATTAAACTTCGTTTTCTTTTTATCAAGTGGTTAATAGGTAAAGTATTTTTTAAGGTTATTTGCCGGTTTTTCAATTAAATACCACGATAAAGTTGCGATAAAAACAGTTATTCCGAAAAAATACAATAATTCAAAAACAGAATTTTGAGTCAATACTGGAATAATTCTTTGAATTTTATGCAAAATTCTTAAAATTAAACTTGTTTGTGGGGTATGAAAATAGTTATAGACAAAATTATGGTACAAATAAAGGCCGTAACTAATTCTTCCTAAATAACTGACTACGGGGTTTTCAAGAAACCATTTCATGATGCCACCATATTCATTCACGGCTTTGGCAATCAAGAAAAAACAAAACATTGAACCGATTAATCTTTCCAATACCAAATTGCCAAAATGATGCACTTGATTTGAGGTAATTTGATATTGCCTCGAAAAATACAAAAATAGTATAAGTAATAATAAACTCATCATCAAATACTTAGAAGTACTGATTTCTTTAAAAATAGTCCCCTTTTGAAAAGTAAAAAGATAAGCCAAAATCCCGCCAAGGCCAAAACTATCCAGACAAGTTGGCATCAAAACATATTGAACCATCCAAGGACTCCCATTCAAAAATAGCATCAATCGGAGAATAACTGATAAAAAAACCATTCCGACTAAAATTTTGAGATAGTGCTTAGTAGGTAAAAAGAGTATTAAATACGGAAAGATAAGATAATATTGTTCCTCAACGGCAAGTGACCAAAGATGATCAATGGTCCCCATCCAATGTTGTTTTGTGGCAATATAAATATTTGTCGTATAGGTCAGACACCACAAAATTGTATCACGAACGGGCGGTACATCTAATACAAATAGGACAAATATGGCTAAAAAATAAATTGGAAATATGCGGATAGAACGGCGAATAATAAATTGTTTAACAGAAAACCAATGGCTCCTGCCTGTATTATCATCCTTCAATTTGCTTTGAATTAATATTCTGGTAATTAAAAAGCCGCTCAATACAAAAAACATTGTTACGCCCAATTGACCCAAAGGAAGTACATTTTTTTCCGCTAACCAATGGTCAATTAGTACCAAACCGACCGCCAAAAAACGGATTCCATCAAGTTGTGAAAAGTATGTTTCTTGTTTCATAAAAAACTACCAATTGGTTTTAACAGATTTAGGTTTTGCGACATTAACAATTAATGAATCTTTCAAAAAATACTTTTTAAAAAGCTGTCCCTCTTTAATTATTAGCCCTAATTGATATGTGCCATTTTCGAATTCATTGTGATTTAACACACCAAGGAAGCCATTTTGCCAATATTTCCCCGTTCTAACGAATGATTTTAAAGGATAACTCATTAATTGTACGGGCATCAAATAATTTCTTTTACTCGATTGAACAATTATGGAAATATTGTCTTCTTTATTTTGTGGGATGATTAAGGTACTATTTTGTACTATTAATCCTTCAGCATTGAAGTCTTTTGTCATATTTTGTTCCCACACTGGTGCATTTTGTATATTTTTTTTAATTTCTTCAATATTATTTTCAAAGCCTAACGTTGGCAATTCGTATAATTTTAAAGCAGAATTTAACGCTGGTTTCGTATCTTCTAATTGCCAATTCACCCCAAAAGAGATTAACTGATTTCTAAAATTAATAACGTCTTTAAAATGGGTGTAATTTGCCACAAAATTGAAACAAATTGCCATGAAAATCAAAGCCGAAACGATCCATTTATCGTTGGTTAAATTTAGTTTTGAAATAAAGGCAAGGTAAATTGTGAGTAATAATAGAATTGAATAAATCTTATATCGACTGGTCAGCAAGCCCGCTTCGCCGTAACTGATTCTGCTCAAGGTTACTACGATTGCAGTACCCATTAAAAACAAAATATTTCCTAAAATGAATAATTCCGTCTGATTCAGGTTACGCTGTTTTTTTATTAATTTGCTGTTAAAAATTAGATAAATAGCTATAATTAAACCAGTTATGAATAAATTGATGCCACCAAAAATGGTGGTTTTTCGACTTTGATTGGCATTCGGTACTAAATCAAATACTGAACCTAAGAATGAAAAGAATCCCAAAATGATTTTTTTGAAACCAATCCCAGCCATCGAAGGATTATTTTCCGGAAATTTATACTGAAAAAAGTATAAAAATATTAAGGTCAAGGACACAATCCCAAATATTGAAAGGTCTCTGTAGCGTCGTTGCAAAACCAATAATACAAAACACACTGGAAATACCGTAATGCCATTTCCGCTGGTGTAAGTTGCCAAAAAAGCGACGAATAAAGCCAAATAAAAATAGGTCTTTTTTTCGGAAGAAATTAAATAAATTAAGGTCAGAATAAAGAAAATAATGCCGAAATTTTGCATTGAAGCCATTCCCCAAAAGGTATTTTCCCATAATTGCATTTGGAATAATATCAACGGAATTGGAACGAAATAGGCAATGGATATTTTTTGTTTTTGGAACAGTCTAAAAAAAATAAAAAGTACCCCTAAAAGCGTAAAATTTCCAATCCACATCAACCAGCGATATTCTATGCTTCCATGAATCCAAAATACGATTAAAGTGAAAAATCGATCAAACGCAATTCGATGTTCATTATGCTGTCTGAAAAATGTTTGCAATTTCGACACAAAACCATCGGCATTCTGAAAATCTACGATAAATGATTTAAGCGCATGGTCGTCCCACTTCGGAATATTTAGGGAGTATTCTGAAAGAAAATAAAAATAGAGCGCTACTGGAAGAAAAATCAGCAAACCCCCAAACGTATTTTTTGAAAGAAATGATTTCAAGAGATAAGGATTATAAAAAAAGTCTCAATTTTTCACCAATATTTCCGGCATCTAAACCAGATTGGGTTTGATGAAAATTTTGATCGCCATAAGTACCATCGGGATATCCTTCAGCTCGCAAACTAATGAATTTTTTGAAAGAAATTCCGTTTTCCATTAACTGAACTGAGAGTTGTTGTGCCAATCCACCCACACTCACGTGTTCTTCTATAACTAACAGATTATCAGTAGATTCTAATAACTTTAAGCCTTCAGGATCAATTGTTAAAGGTACATTTTGAGCCGTATATAAATTAAACTGATTGTTGAATTCTGCTTTTTCCAAAACACTCACCACATTATTGGCTACTGGACCCAAAGCCACAATTGAGCCTTTTGGATTAGCTGATTTAACCACTAATTTCAAACTTCCAAATTCTCCTTCGTGAGCTGGTGTCTGTTTCCCTGCGCCCAAGCGTAAATATGCAGGACGACCATCGGCAACTATTTGATTTACAAAAGGTTCTACTTCATCCGCAAAGGCTGGAATCCAACATTTTACATTTTGTAGCGAACTCAATCCTGCTAAATCTTCAATCGCATGATGGGTACTTCCCATGATTCCGTAGCCGTATCCACCACCGTTTCCCACTAAAAAAACGGGTAAATTATGCAAACAAACGTCATTTCTGAACTGTTCCCAACAACGATACACGACAAAAGGCGCAATCGAATAACAAAACACTTTAAAGCCTTTATAAGCCATTCCTGCGGCAAGTCCGATCATGTTTTGTTCGGCAACACCAGCATTAATGAAACGATTACCTAATTTTGCTTGTAAGTTTTCGAGTGCATTATAGCCTAAATCACCTGTGATAAAGACGACTTTTTCGTCCTCAAGGGCAATTTTTTCAATGGTATCTGAAAATTCTCTTCTCATAATATTTTGGTCGGAGTGAGGGAGATAGGTGGGATGGAATAAAGAATTTTTAGATTTCATTTCTCCATTCCTTCTGTCTACTTTTCTCCTTATTTCCTCTGTTCTTCAACTAATCTTTTTATTTCTTCTGAAGTGTTATATCGTTTTATTCCCTTTCTAACTTTCGTTCTAATAAACTTCGGACGTTTTTTTGTTTCTTCAAAAATTTTGGCAATGTATTCTCCTAAAAAACTGATTCCTAATAGATTAATTCCTCCGAAAAACATTACCAAGATAATAACTGTCGATAGTCCTGAAGGGGTATCAGGATAGATAAATAATTTTGCTAATATTTGCCAAATTATCCCCAAAACGGAAGCAAATGTCATTAGAAAACCTGCGTAAGACATGATTTCCAAAGGCACAAAACTAAATGAAAATATTGCCTTTTTTGCCCACCAGATATTTTTACGCCAGTTGTTGGTAGAAACCCCAAACATTCTTTCGGGACGAATATAATCGACGCCAATTTGCTTAAAACCAACCCAAGCACGCAATCCACGCAGAAATTGTTCGGTTTCTGGAAGACTTACTAATTCTTTCACCACTTTACGATCAATCATTGAAAAGTCGCCCGCATCTTTTGGAATATTGATGTAGGACATATTCCTGAAGATTTTGTAAAATGTTTTGTAGAAAAAATGCAACCAAGCAGGCATTTCTCGTTGAACTCGTACTCCGTAAGTTACTTCATAACCTTGGGTCCACTTTTCGTAGAATTTAGGCATTACTTCGGGCGGATCCTGCAAATCTCCATCCATCAATACAACTGCATCTCCCGTAGAGATTTCCATTCCCGACAAAAATCCTGCTTGCGAACCAAAATTTCTTGAATGCGTAATTCCGATTACGTTAGGGTCTTTGTTGCAAATGGCTTCTAAAACCTCCTCCGTATTATCTGGCGAGCAGTCATTTACAAAAATGATTTCGTAACGAACTTTCATTTCATTGAAAGTTTTCACCAATCGCTCGTACATATACGGAATTGCCTCAGCATCTCTGTAACACGCAATAATGGCCGTTATGACTGGATTTAAGTACGGATTTTGAAAAGCGGGCAATAAATTTTGTTCATATTTTATCGCTGATTGCCAATCGAAATATTGTCTTAATCCGATATTTAAAGGGGTTTTTGCTTTCCAACCTAAGTCTTTTTTTGCTTCGCTTGGGTCGCCGTACCATTCGGCCAAATCCCATGCACGATTTTGCATTGTCCCCCAAGAAGGTTCTTCTTCTATTCCAAATTCTTTCCGACAAATTTCTACTAAATCGCCAATTGTTGTTTTTACACCGCTGGCAATATTGTATGATTTCCCTCTAATTTCAGCTGACATTTTTAAGGCAGAATCAATAAATGCTTCCACGCAATCCGACATGTACACAAAATCACGGCTAATATCTTTAGATACAAAATTGGGCAATTTATGCTGACGAACCGATTCAATCAATTTTGGAATTAATCTATCAGGCTCCTCCCAATCTCCATAAATTGAATAAAGTCGAAGATTTATGGCATTCTTTTCGTGAACTCGTGCGTAAAATTGGATTAAATAAGCCGCTGAAACCTTTGAAACTGAGTAATGACTGTTAGGTTCGAGCGTATCGGTTTCTTTGGGCGTTGTGCAATTAAAACCGTATTCAGAACTACTTCCTGCATGGATATAAACCATGTTAGATGTCATATTTTCTAACAAATTGACCGTTCCAATAACATTGGTTTCGTAAGTTAGGGTAACATTACTTTGTTTAGAATATGCTCCATAAGCCGCTAAATTGAAGACAGTTTTTGGTTGATAAGTTTTAAAAACCTCATGTACTGAATAATTGGAAACAATATCACAATGTACTATATTTTCGGCAGGCACATCAATTAATTTCAAACGCCACGCTTTTTGGGCATCGTGGGTGAGAGCAAAACAGTCTTTGCGAATACTGAAAATATCTTTAAAAAGATTTGTTCCGATAAATCCACTCGCACCATAAACGAAGATGGGTCCTTTGAGAGATAAGATTTTTTCTTTTACCGAATCGGTCATTTATGAGTAGGATTATTAGTTTGTACTGGGCGGTTTTTGAGTAAGCAGTTGGAAGTTTCCAGTCAGCAATAAAATTTGAGTGGTTTTTACTGAATACTGCTAACATGAATTCTTCTTAAAGATAATTATTTTTAACATCATCCATGGCTATTTCATAATGTTCTGGTTTCATGGGTAAATAATGCCATTCCATTTTATTTTCCATGTAAGAAACGCCCTTTCCTTTTACGGTATTGGCAATTAATAATTTAGGAATACCATTTTTGCAAGACTTGAATAAATCAATTTGATTGTGAATTTTCGAAACATTATGTCCATCGACTTCAACTACTTCAAAACCCATCGCTTCCCATTTATTTTTGTCGGCAGAAACACCCAGAATTTCGTCCGTATTCCCAAATCCTTGGATGCCATTTTTATCAATCATGACAATTAAATTGTCTAAGCCTTTTGCCACTGCATAATGCCCACCTTCCCAAGTTGTCCCTTCATTCGTTTCACCATCCGACATCAAAACGTAGGTATATTCGTCATTTTCAAGGATTTTGTTTGCTTGGGCAATCCCAATCGCAATTGGCAATCCGTGTCCTAAAGAACCCGTAGCAAACGGAATTCCTTTGATTTTGTTTGGAGCAGGATGGGCTGGGAGGGTAGTTCCGTTTTTGTAAAAAGTCTTTAATACTTCATCAGAAATTTCACCCAATTCGTGCAAGCAAGCGTACAACGAAGCAGCTGCATGACCTTTTGATAATAAAAAAACTTCCGACTCTTTTCTGTGTGTGATCAATGAACCAATCATCATATCAACGCAAGATAGTGAACAGCCAATGTGTCCAGCATTAGCATTGAAATACATTTCCAGAATTTTGAGACGGAGTTTACCTTGTAACTGTTTAAAGTCAGTTATAGGTTCTATTATTTGTTGTGTTGAGGTAGTCATTCAGCGTTCGATACGTCTAATTTTGAGGAGAATTATTCTTACTCCTTCTGCAAAAATAGCTGATTTTTATGAATCTAACACAATTAACCTATACTGAATCTACTTGGAAAGTATTAAGCGGTCTATTTTTTTACAATCGTAAACTCAACTCTACGATTTAATTTACGTCTTTCTTCGGTCGCATTGCTGGCAATTGGGCGAGTTTGCCCCCAACCTTTTGTCGTTATTCTATGGGAAGGAACGCCTTTTGAAATCAAATAATTTTTAACTTCCTCAATACGTTCTTCGGATAATTTTAAGTTCAATTGAAAATCTCCTTGATTATCGGTATGACCTTCAAAAAGGATTTCTAAGGTCGGGAAATCAAGCATTGCTTGGGCAATTCTATCTAAATCTTTTAAGGCGGGTGCCTGCAATTTTGATTCGCCTTGTTCAAAGGTAAAACTGTTCAAAACACCTTTATTCCCCACTTCCAAAGGCATAAGATAGAAGTCTTTTTTTATTTCTCGGTAAGAAATTTCTTTCGATAAATCTATTGTTTCGTTGATGGCTAAATAGCCTTTTGCATAAGGAACAAAGTCATAAACTTCTTTCAGTGGAACCACAAAACTAAACGAACCAGTGGCTGGGTCATAGTTTTTTACCTCTGGTTTTAATTTATCATTTTGGGGAGTCATCGTAAGAATTGACTCAACGGGTTTTTTATCGGTAGTACTTAAAATATCACCCGAAATTATGGCCACAGGCTCAGGCTTGGCTGTTTTTGGTAATTCTAAACGATAAATATCTTCTTTTTTTGAAGCATTTATTGAACAAATAAAAGCATAGTCGCCTGAAGCAGGAATGGTAAAATAACCATCCCAATTTGGCGTATTAATCGCTGAGCCTAAATTTTCTGGTTCCGACCAAAGTTGCCAAGTTTCATCCAATCTTTGGGATTTAAAAATATCATTATCGCCAAATCCGGGCAGTCCTTGGGTTGAAAAGTAAAGCGTTTTTCCATCGGCAGCAATAAATGGCGTAACATCGTGTTCAAAAGTATTGAGTTGTCGTCCCATATTAATAGGTTCAGTCCAAGAATTTTTATCTTTTTTGAATGAGACATACAAATCACGTTTACCAGTCGTATTTTTTCTTTGAATCGACATAACCATGACCGAACCATCGGGCGAAATAGCAAATTCAGCATTCGGACTTTGGTTGTAATAATTATCAATTTTTACTTCATCTGGATACGCCCAACCGTCACGAGTACGATACGACCGAGAAATGCCAGGCGATAATTTGCCATCTTTATTGTATTTATTCATTAACAAAATCTCACGACCATCCGCTGAAACGGAGAAAACGGCATTTTTATCGTTATTATTAATTGGGTAGCCAATATTTTTAGATTTTATCCAATTTCCCGCTTTATCCTGAACGCTAAACCATACATCCTGATCTTTTTCTTTCCCGAACATGGATAGATAGTTTCGAGTATAAAAAAGTGTTTTCCCATCACCTGATATTACAGGAGCAAATTCTTGATGTCTGGAGTTTACACCTTTTCCCAAATTTTCTCTAAAAACTTCTTTTGGGGCATCGGCTGCTACTTTTATCATCGCTTTGATGGGTTCGGTGGTTTCAGAAATTCCGATGGCATCAATCTGATTTGGCCCGTTTATTTTCTCGGTATTTAATATTAGTTTAATGGCGATTACAGTGTACGGCGTATTTTCTGGTAAATAAATATTAAGCATTTTGCCTTTCGCCAGTGTTTTCAAAGGCTCATTTATGCTCTGAAAAAGAATGTGTGGAATAGATTTATCATCCAAGGCAATTATTTTTGAGATGCAACCTTGTCCGTAGTTTTCTGCCACTGCTACTTGCCGAATAGCCATCAACGTATCGAAACCAACGGTTATGTATTCTTCCACGGGGCTGTCGAGTGAATAGGGTTCCCATGCAGCGGTGCTAACGGCGTGGTTTGGTAATACATTTGGTTTTCCTAACGCTTGTATCGCTTTATATTCAGTAGTTTGAAAAGGAATGACTTTTTCGGAAGAACATTCTAATATTTTACTCGCCCAATACGTTTTTTGAGCAAACGTTGGGAAAATAATGAGTAGCAAGTAAAACAAAAAAGGGGCGGTTTTTTTGAGCATTGAGACCATATCTTGAGGTTATTTTATCTTTATGCAAAAATTATACCGATTTGTGTAATGCTTAAAATAGTATCAATTGAAGTTCGTCAATATAAGTTGTTTGAGCAACCCGAATTTAGATAATTTGCTTTAATTTTTAATAATGGTTACTTCAACTCGTCTATTCAACTTGCGCTTTTCTTCGGAATTATTACTGGCTACTGGACGAGTTGAACCGTAACCTTGTACTTGTATTCGTTTCATGTTTACACCCTTTGATGCTAAATATTTTTGCACTTCTTCAACTCGCTCTTTCGATAAAAGTAAATTAGCGTTCCAATCACCTTGATTATCCGTGTGACCTTCCAACATAATTTCCATCGTTGGATTCTCTTTCATTGCTCTTACAATTCTATCCAATTCTGGAAATGAAGTATCAATGATTACTGACTTACTTTGTTCAAAAAAGACACTATTCAAGGTCATTTTTTGTCCCGCTTCAATTGGGAGGAGGTAAATATTCTTTTTTACTTCTTTGAAATTATTCTCTTTCGTAAAATCCAGTGGCTCAGAAACTGCCATAAAGCCTTTTTTTGTAGCAGATATGGTATAAATTTGCTTGGTTGGCAACATCATTTTATAATCTCCCGTGAGTGGATCATAAGTAACGCACACGGTATCACCATCCGTCATAGACTGTACGTTGATTCGGGCAGAAATGGGTTTATTGTCAACTTTATTATACACCGCACCTGTAACTTGAACCACTGCGTTAGGTTTGATTGATTCGGGAACTGATAATTTGAAAATATCCTCTTCGCCCAATGAATTTTCTTGAGAACTGAAGTAAGCAAAATCTGATAAGGCTGAAATGGTAAAATAACCGTCCCACTCGGGCGTATTGATAACTGAACCCAAATTTTCTGGTTCCGACCAGTTTAACCAAGTATCATCCAATCTTCTACTTAAAAAAATATCATTGTTCCCAAAACCGCTAATTCCTTTGGTTGAGAAATAGAGTGTTTTCCCATCTGCCGCAATGAAAGGCGTACTTTCTTCATCCGCCGAGTTAATTTTTTTACCTAAATCTCTTGGTTCCGACCATGTATCGTCCGCTTGTAGAAATGAAACGTAAATGTCTTTTCCTCCTTGCGTTTCCGAAAATTGTCCCGTCATAATCATCACCCTCCCATTCGGTGAAAAGCTGTATTCAGCGTAATCAGACTTGTTTTTAAAGTTTTTTACGGCGATTGATTTTGGAAATCCCCAGCCTGTTGGTGTTTTAGTGGCCATGGAAACCCCTTTTGACATTGACCCATCTCTTAAATAGATATTATTCAACAAAATAGTCTTTCCATCCGGTGAAATGGCACAGATGGCGTTATGTTCGGTATTATTAATCGGTTGTCCAATGGGTTTTGCCAAACCCCATTTGCCATCTTTTTGAATTTCAGAAAACCACACATCTTGATTTTTAGCAGTTCCTAAATTGTCCGGATGTTTCCACCTTGTATAGTATAAAGTTTTACCATCTGGCGAAATGACAGGAGCTATTTCTCGATAGGCAGAATTGACATTGGTGCCTAAATTCTCTTTAACAATTTCGGCAGGTAAATTCTTGGCAACATTTATAGTAGCCTTAATCGGCATATCAGATTGAGAAATACCAATGGCATCAATCTGATTCCAATCTTTAACCAAGGAAGTATTTAATACAATTTTTATCCCTCTTACCCTAAAATTAGTTATTTTTGGAAGGATAATATTTAACATTTTACCAACATCAGCGGTTGGCGTATTTTTGTTAATCCAGAGTGATTTTAGATTGTCAAATTCATCAAACCCTTCAATTTTAACAATGGCTCCTTGTCCAAAATTCTGGGCAACGGCAATTTGTCTAATTGGCATCAAAGTATCAAAACCAACGATGAGAAATTCTTCGAGCGGATTATCTTGGGTTTGAGGTTGCCAAGCACAAACACTTTTTCCGAATTGGGGCAGCATATTTGGTTTGCCCAAAGCTTGAATTGCTCGATTTTCTTTCGTGGTGTAGGCATCAGAATACTCGGAAGAAAAAGCAATCACTCTACTCGCCCAAAAGGTTTTTTGAGCAAATGATTGAAAACAAAGTAGGAATATGAAAAGGATTAAGGGGATTCTCATTGGGTAATTTAAAGCGGTGGAAGATTAGAAAATTGAAATTTCTTCAAAAACTTTCACGGGCTCTTTCTCTTTTTTAATTTTCTCAAATGTTATTCTTTTAGCTTTTTGTTCCAATTTTAAGCCTTTTTGAATTTGAATATTATGATCAAAAAACTCAATAGCCCGTTGAACTTTATTTTTGTTAATCGTTAAAAAATAAGGCCGACGACCATTTTTCTGAACTAAACGTGCATCTAATTTATAAATTGTACCTTCTGGGAATTCGGAAATAATTTTCATGGGGCATCCAACCTTCAAATCGCAGGGAATTCGTTGGCCATCTATGGTTTTTAGACGAGGGCGGTTTCGTCGAGTATCGAAATAGACACTTGCGTAAATATCCAAGAAGACTTTTTTCTCCAATTCGGGTAATTCGGAAACTAAAGAAAGTTGCATGATTAGACAGGGATTTTGTGGTAATGTATAAAATTAAGGAGAAAATGTCATTCTGTCAAGCAGTCGCTCATCCTTGATTGATTTGTGGTTGATATTTAAACGTTTTGTTCAACTTGAAGCTCATTTTTAATCTTTAAACATTAGATTTTATTTGCGATTGTTTTATAGATTTTAAATATATTAAAAAAACGAACTTTTGCGTTAAGGATAAGAGTTATAAAACAAATATTTATCGAAAATTTTTAAATTTAACTATTTACTATGATGATAAAAAAAACTATTTTCAAGCCGTATTACTTAATTTTCCCAGTAATATTTATCCTATTAAATGGTTGTAGTAAATCTTCCACCACTGAGCCAGTTCCTGTTAATAAATATTTAGTAAGTGGTTCATTGATAGGACAATATGATAAAGCCTCGTTACAAACAAGAGCCAATGGATTCACGGGAGGCGTGAGTAGTCCAACCGTTACACTTTTTGTAAATGCCTTATTGAAGTATGATATTAAAGCCTATAAAATTGTTTATAGAACCAAAAATACGGACGGAACGGATATTGAAGCCTCCGGTGCTTTAATAATTCCAATCGTAAATGGTGAAGCAATTCCTATGATTAGCCAGCAACATGGTACTATCAGAACGGATGCACAAGCCCCTTCAAATTATCAATCAAGTAGTGAAGCTTTTTCTATCGCTTCGATTTTCGCCTCAAATGGATTTATCATTACCTGTCCAGATTATATTGGGTATGGTGTTTCAAAAAATATTGTTCATCCTTACGAACATCGGGAAAGTTTGGCCCAAGCCAGCTTGGACATGATTCGGGCTTCTTCAGAATTTTTAGCCAATGAAAAAATCAATTGGAATAAGAAATTAATGATAACGGGTTATTCGCAAGGCGGTTTTGCTACGATGTCATTACAAAAAAAGATTGAAGAACAATTTCCAACGGAATTTAATTTGGTAGCATCATCCTGTGGTGCTGGGGCGTACAATAAAACGCTATTCATGAAAGATTTATTCAACAATACAACCCACGGTATTGCAGAATACAATCAGTTATATGTTTGGGTTACTCAGACCTATAACCGAATTTATGGATTGAACCGTTTGATGAACACTTATTTCAAAGAACCTTACGCAACTGATGTTCAAGCGAATGGGAATAATGCGACGATAAATGTAAGTTTTAATTTATCTATCAATGAAACCTTTAAGAAAGCCGTAAATGATGGAACGGATACTAAATTTTTGGATGCCGTAAAAGATAATGATGTGTTTGATTGGGCTCCTAAAACTGAAACACAATTATATCATGGTGATGCCGACCAACAAGTTTTTTATTCAAATTCTGTGACGGCAGAAAAAGCCATGAAAGCGAAAGGAGGAAAAGTTACACTTTTTATAACCGTAGGAGGAACGCACGGGTCAACACTTTCTGACTATGCGCTTGGTACTTTTACCTTTTTTAGTGGAAAGCGATAAAATTGTCGAAATAATTGCCAAAATAGTTATAACAAACAATTTATTGGCACGATTGAATGTTTGTTCGGTATAAGGTGACTTATTTCCTTAAAATCGAAAGGAGAAATGAAATCTAAATTTCATTTCTCCTTTCGATTTATTAAACAGTGTACTTATTTCAAATTACTTAAAAACTCAACTACATCTCTAATTTCCCTTTTGCTCAACAAACTGCCCATTGGAGGCATACTTGAAGGCATATTTTCTCGTTTGGCAATTCTGGCAATCGGAATTACTAAAGGTTCAGCATCTGAAGTTGTAATGGTTAATTCGGTGGTAGTTTCTTTGGCTAAAGTTCCAAAAACTTCTTGCCCATCGGTTAATTTCAAAGAAACCGAACCATAACCAGGTGATAATCTCGCACTTGGGTTAACCAAAGCTTCTAAAATTTGTTCACGGGTAAGGAGATTCGAAATATGTCTTAATGATGGACCAACCGCACCACCATCCGAGGCATTTCCAGCGGTGTGGCAACGAACACATTGAGCTACTGAGTTATAGTTGAAAATATTTCTGCCTTCATCTTTATTTCCACCAAAAAGACTGGCAGAAAAATCTTCCGAAACGGTATCTTTTGGCTTAATACTGGCAATTTTGCTTTTTAAATCCGCCAAACCAGTTTTTTCAATGGATTCGTTCAATTCTAAATATAAACTTGGGGAAAGTTGTTTATTCCTCAATTTTTCGATTAAATCCGAGAAAATTACTTTAGTGTTATCTGGTTTCATTTTTCCCAAAACCATCAATAATTGTTGTTGTTCTTTAATACCACCTTGCGTAAAAATTGTATTGGTAAGAATTGGTAAATTGTCTTTTGTTACATTGTTATCATTCAATAAACTTACTGCAGTTGACCTTACGCTTTCTTCTTTATCTTCTAATCCTTTTTTGATATAATTCTCAATTTCTGGATATTTTAATCGGTTTAATGCGGGCAAAATGGCAGATTTTACTTTTGAATTAGCCGACTCATCGTAAATTTTTGCCAAATCTCCCTTGGCTTCTGTTAAGTTTAAATCGCTGATTAATCCTGCCATAGCAATTTGTGTTTCAGGATTTTTTTCTTTCAAAAAGTTGGCAATATGTGGCTGGATTTTAGCTTTTATGGCGGTTGCATCTCGCTGAATTTTACCTCTATTTCTACCATCAACTCTATCTAATACCGAAGGATTTACCCACGAGCCCAAAGTCAACAAAGCTTCCGATTTTATGTTGTCTTTGATATCCGTTCTTGACGCAAAAGCAATTAATATATCCAATTCTCTATCGCTACCAATCCGTAATGCCGCATTGATTGCTCTACGTAAAAGCGGCTCAGAAGTAAATCTTGTTTCTTTTAATGTAGCAGCAAGCGCTGGTAAAGCAGTTTCAATTGAAGTATCATCGTTTATTCCACGAGCTGCTTCCGTGACAATATATTCATCTTCATCCGTTAAAAATAAAGTAATATTTGTATTATGCAATTTTCGCAAAACTAATACTGCTGCTGTTCTCAAAGCTTTACTTGGATTTTTTACTAAGGCAACGATTGGCGCAACTTGTCCAATTTTTGATAACGCAAGAACCCCTGCATGACGAAGATAAAGGTCTTCATCATTGTTGATTTTTAGCATTTCAATCAACGACTGAACGGCACCTTGGTACGCAATTTTTCCTAATGCCTCCGCCCCATAAAATTTTACTCTCGGATTTTCATTTTGTAATAAAGGGATTAAATCTTTACCGACCGTTGTAATTTTTGCATCTCCCAACATTTTGGCAGCTTGAGCAACAACCTCAGCATCTTTATCTTTCAATAAATCCATTAAAGTTGAGGCAATTGCTTTATTTGTTCTGGCTAATTGTCCAACTCCCCAAATAGCGTGAATCCTCGCTAATTGATTTTCCCGTTGTAAAATTGCCTTTTTGAACATCGGCAAACCCAATCCGCCACGATTTACTAACTCAAATTGTGCCTTTTGACGAATGCGCATATCCACATTTGAAAGCAGTGAATACAGCATTTCGGTGGTTTGTTTGGCATAATCCAATTGAATTAAACGCTTGGTTTCCAAACGGATAGCTTCTAAATCATTGGTTTCTTTGGTTACATCCAATTTCCAAACTCTGCCGTAATCTTTGGCATCCCAACCATTTATCCAGTCGGCTACGTATAACGCTCCATCGGGTCCAAACCTAATACCCGTTGGCAAAATTCCATTCAAGATATTTTGTTCTCCGTCTAATTCAAAACTCGCTCCTTTAGGTTTTAAACCGAACGACCATATTGGCGAACGGGCAGGATTTCCAACGAATTCAACTAAGAAAAATTTATTCTTCCAAACCGAACCCAAAGCCGTTCCAGGATTATAAACCATACCCGTTGGGCCATTATGAAAATTCATAATTGGCGGAATAATATAGGCTGCCTGACCTTCCCAGCGTGGTTTGAAAAGTTTTTCATCCATCCAAACGTTGTATTTGTTGTTTTTAGGGTCGGTATATTTTCCGTATTGCCAATTTGAACGCCAACCCGCATCAGAACCTTGCACCACGTGAACCAAACGCTCACTTTCACCCGGATGGTCGCCGTCATTATCGGAAGAGATTAAATTGCCGTAATCATCAAAAACAAATTCGTGGGTATTGCGTAAACCGGTAGCAAAAATTTCAAAATCACTGCCATCTGGATTTGAACGAGCAATAATTCCAGAATTTGGATTGACCGATTTTTTGCCATCAGGAGAGGTTAGATTTGCGCCAATATCACCAATATTCCAGTAAATTTTACCGTCTGGTCCTTCGATAATTCCTGACATTCCGTGACCTCCAAAACCAATATGTACGCCATATCCATGACTAATTGACGTTTTTTTATCGTAGATCCCATCTCCATTGCTATCTTTTAGACGCCATAAATCAGGGGCAATGCCTACGAAAGCATCATTTTTTCGGATTAATAAACCACCCGCAACATCCGAAACTTCCTCATTGAAATCATTAAGAACTCGGGTTGAAATATCGGCGATTCCATCATTATTTTTATCTTCCAAACGCCAAACTTCATCTTTTTCAACAGTCAAATCGTGCCAATCATGGATTCCGTCATTGTTTAAATCCTTTAACCAACTGTTTTTGGTACTATTTTCTGGGGAAAAAGTTTTTCTTAAAAATGCTCTTCTATCTTCAACGGTTTTGAAACTGATGGATTCAATCATCCAATCACGGTGTCCTCGAATATCAAATTCAGAGTTTTTCTGACGGTTTGAACGAGTCAAGTAAACTCTTCCTAAATCATCAATTGACATACAAATGGGGTCTGGAGCGAGCGAATCGGAAGCCCACAAACTTACTTGTAAACCATCGGCAACCTTAAAAGGGACTTTCTCCCTAATTTCTTTGGCTTTTGAGGCAGCAGTTTTCTGATTCTCCTTGATAGTCAAGGGTTTGGATTGTTGAGCAGTGAGTGAAAATGTAATGCCCAAACACAGGAGAGACGATAAAAGGTTTTTTTTCATAGTAATATTTTTTTGTAAACTCATTTCTTCAAAGTACTCCAATATTTAAGCATAAATATTCAAATCCAGATAAGGATTTCTAAACTTGCCTGTTGGGTCATATTCCTTGATTAGTTTCATAAAATCGCCGTATTTTTCGTATCGTGCATGTAAATTTTTCGGAGCAGTGGTAAATAATTTGCCCCAATGCGGACGATATTGAAATGGCGCTAATTCTGCTTCAATCATCGGTAATAATTTCATAACTTCGGGTGTGTGTTGTTTCCAAGTAAAATGAATGGTCACCGAATCTTGTTTGTAGGCTGTACTCATCCAAAAATTATCCGCCGCAATCGTTCTGATTTCAGTAATCATTAATGCTGGATAAATCAGATTTCCTTTTTTCTCTAAGGCAAGAATGGCTTCAAGAGCGTGTTCTTTGGGTACAAAAAACTCAGACTGCAATTCTTGACCGCTACTCGGCGTAAAACCCATTTTGAAATGGGGTAATCTTTCGTACCAAACTCCTGCAACACCCATTTGCTCCGTACAATTTTCCGCTGATAGTTTGGTGATTGGGTGGAGGTTTTTGGTAGCAGCTTTTGCCCCAAAAAAGTCTTTACCTAAATCTTGTGTATCCGCTTCAACTTTACTCTTTACCCACACTTGACTAATTTTTTGGTCTTGCCAATCCGTGAATAAACTTACGCTATAACCAGTCGAAAGAATCTCATTAAAATGGTCTTTCAATGATTGTAATGGTAAATCTTGAAATACATCTTGACGAACTTGATAGCTTTTTTGAATATCCAACGTAACTTTTGTGACAATTCCCAAAGCTCCCAAATTTACGACCGCACCATTAAATTTGTCACCGTCCTTATCCCGACTCAGATTAACTAAATCACCATTGGCTGTTACTAATTGTAAACCCGAAACCGCCGAAGCTAAATTGCCATTTCCTACACCCGAACCATGGGTAGCCGTTGCGCAAGCACCCGCCACGGAAATATGAGGAAGCGATGCCAAATTGTGTAAAGCATAACCTTTTTTATCTAATTCTGGTGTAAATTGACCATATTTTGCCCCCGCTTCAACCGTTACGGTATTGGCTTTTTCGTCAATCGAAATTACTTTATTGAGATTTAGCGTTGATATTTGATTGAGCGGACTGTCAGCAATATCATTAAAACAATGACACGAACCCAAGGCTTTTTGCTTATCCAATTTCTTCACCAAAGATTGGACTTCCTCCACCGTTTTGGGTTGGTGGAAATTCTCGGCTTTATACTGATAATTACCAGCCCAATTCTTGCGAATAGTCTTTGGTTTTTCCTGACATGAAGTCAAAGAAGATGATAATAAACTACCTGCAACTAATACAGAGGAGGTTTTAATAAATTCTTGTCTTTTCATGGTTAGTATGAGTTTGAGTTATTTTTCGTTGTATTCAGTAATTTTATTTAAAAGTGCTTGCGGTTTTTATTTTACTCGTATTTGCATTTAATATGGAGAAACGCCAACCGATGTCCAACCGCCATCTACCACCAAATTTTGACCCGTAATTTGTCGAGATAGGGGCGATACCAAAAATAAAGAGGCTTGGGCAATATCTTGAATCGTGGCGGGTCGTCCCGAAGGCGTAATTCTTGACCAAGTTTTGAGGTATTCATCATCTTCCAAAGTGCGTTCGGTCAACGTTGCACCGGGAACGATGGTGTTGATATTGATTTGATGAGGCGCTAAATCTACGATTAAATTTTTGGCTAATTGGTCGAGTCCCGCCTTTGTCATGCCGTAAGCCGCTAAATTTTTGTGGGCGATTTTTCCCGTTACCGATGAAGTTAATAAAATACTTCCTCCGTGTCCTTGCGAAACCATCTGTTTAGCAGCCGCTTGGGTTAAGAAAAATGTGCCAAATAGATTGACCTGTAACAGTTTTTGCATCGACTCGGGTTGATAATCAAAGAAATTTCCGAAGGTAGTAATGCCCGCATTGGCGATGAGAATATCCAATTTACTAAAAGAAGAAACCGCAAATTTTACGATTTCTTCGATGACTGAAATGTCAGAAATATCCCCTCCGAAAGCCTCACAAATGCCTCCTAATTCTCGGATTTGTAGAGCCGAACTTTTGGCTAAATCGATATCAATATCGTTTAAAATGACTTTTGCGCCTTGTAAAGCTAATTGTTTGGCAACTTCAAAGCCAATGCCGACACCTGCACCTGTTATGATGGCTGTTTGATTATGGAAAATATTATCTGTCATTTATAAAATTAAATGATTTCATTTACATAGTTACCCGCCATTGTTGGAGTGGGCATTTACAATTTTTGATAATCAGATACTTGTGTTGATGATTACCGATGATTGGAGTGATATTCTCACCTCGCCGCAATAATCACCCCCAACCCAACCATATAACAAAGCAACATAATATTCAAAATCGTGGAGGTTCCTTTGGGGGCATTTTTAAATTCTTTCCAAATATAAATTCCCCAAATGGCCGCTACGATGGTGGCTCCTTGACCTAATCCGTAAGAAATTGCCGCTCCGGCTTTCCCCGAAGCAATAATATTGAAAGACATTCCTAAACACCAAATCATGCCGCCTAATATTCCCATCAAATGATTTTTGGAAGAACCTTTGAAATAGTCACCGTAAGAAACGGGTTTTCCTTCAAATGGGCGAAGCATTAGGTAGGTATTGAAAATGAAATTACTGAGTAAAATCCCAAGTGCAAAAATAACCACGGCGGTATAAGGACTTAATTTTCCTGTTTCGGGAACATTAAAATCTGAAAACATAGAAGCGGCCACATATTTGTAAAAATATCCCATCAAAATACCTGCCGCAACGGAGAGAATTAACCCTTTTGTGGAGAGAGAACTATTACCGCTTTGCATTTTTCGGTAGGCATTTGCGTTTAATAATATGGCAATAGCAATGAGCCCTACGCCTAAAAATAGTAATGTTTTATCTCCGACTGGATTATCTAAATAATTCACAATCACGCCAATTACCAATGCCAAGCCAATGCCTACGGGGAAGGCCACCGACATCCCTGCAATTGTGATGGCGGAAACCAACAAAATATTTGCTGCATTAAAAATTACGCCTCCAATTAACGCTGATTGAATATTTAGACTATCAGCTTGTTGATAATCTGCTAAGAAACTGCGACCCTCGTTTCCAGAACTGCCCAAGGTGAAGGCAAAAATGAGAGACATAATGACAATTCCGAATACATAATCCCAATAAAAAGTCTCAAAACGCCAATTATTTGAAGTGAGTTTTTGGGTATTTGCCCACGAACCCCAACATAACATGGTGATAATCGTAAATACAACGGCAAGGGAATAATTATCTACAATAAACATAGTTTTGTGGTTTTGAATGTGAAAATAACGATAAGGTCTTAAAATATTAATTCACTTTCTTCTTAATCGTTCCAAACGAACCAATCGTAATTTTTTCCTGTGGTTTGCTCGAATACCAAATTAATTCAGTCATTCTGCAAATATAATCGGGCGAAGGGTCGAGCATTTTTAATTTTAGATGGTGTTTAGAATCCGTTAATTGATATTTCCACGTGAGTTCATGTCTTCGGGTAATGAAATTTGTGGGTAGTTCAGCGGTTTCGTACAGTTTGCCGTCAATATAAACTTCCATTTTTAAGTTTTTGGGGTCTCTCGATTCCCAAGATGAAGAATTTTTTGGATAAGCTTCACCCTTTAAAACAAAGCCATTTCCCTCAAAATCAAGTTCGTATTCGTTTTCTAAGACTTTCCCAATCGAAATTTTATCCGTTGGAAAATGACCTTTAAAACTCTGTTCAAACTTTACTGGTACAGGCATTTGAGTCTTAATTTTTACCTTTTCACCATCAATTTTTCCCCCATTTCTTTCAATATTTAAAAGAGCGTGTTTTGTTCCGATTTCGTAAACATCATCTAACGAAGTGCTGGTATATTTAAAATCAATTGATTCTGCTTCTTTTAATCCCAATTTCCAATATTCAGGAATGGCTTTATAACCTAACATCGCCCCTAAAATTCCACCCGCCGTCGAAGGATTGCAATCGGCATCCTGTCCGCAACGAGTGGTTATTTCCATAGTGTTGGTAAAATCTTTTTTTCCGTATAATAATCCTACCACTACATAAGCTGAATTTATGGTAGCATCAATATTAAATGGCGCAAAAACACCATCGGGACAACCGACATCGTTGGTCCATTTCTGTTGTAATTCGAACCAAGTTTTTTTCCAATCATCAGGATATTGTTTATGCCATTTAATTACATCGGCAATACATTTATAATAATTTGACTCCTTCGGAATGGTCTTTAACGCCTCATTTACCACATAATCCATATCACTTGAAATCAAAGCCAACGAATACATCGCTCCCACGTATACGCCACCGTACCAGCCATCACCGTAGTTCATGATGTGTCCGATTTTATCCGAAATTTGTGAGGCAGTATTGGGCATTCCCGGTGACATTAGACCTGCAAAATCAGCCTCAATTTGATAATCAATGCAATCGGCGTGCGTATTATTAAGCCAATGGCCTGATTCTGGGGCATTTTTCCCTTTCAAAATATTATATCTTGCGGCTTGGTTGGCGTGCCACAAAAAGTATCCGGCATTGGCAAATGCTTTAGCGTGCGAAGAAACAGGTGCATCGAGTCCTTCCTTTTCAAAAACCTCGACAAAAGTTAAATCCATGTACAAATCATCGTAAATGCCAGGATTACCAATCATCGTTTTTTTGATATAGCCATCATACCAAGGAATTTTTTGGTAGTCATTAATCATGGTGCCGTTAAACTTGAACTCAACGGGCGCACCAAAAGTTACGCCAATGGTTTGTCCAGCCCAGCCGCCCATTATTCTATCCTTTAACTGACTTTTCGTTAAGGTAATTTCTTTCTGTGCTTGCGAAACAAAGCAAATAAAAGTTAATATTAACAGCTTGATTTTCATGTAATTATGGTTTATTGTTGGTTTTAATTATTTCGTCTCTGTTAGGTGCGGAGGCTTGGGCTCCCATGCGGGTAACCGAAATAGCGGCGGCTTTAGAAGCAAATGCAATTGCGTCTTCGGTGGTTTGTCCTTCGGAAATGGCCACGCATAAAGCGCCATTAAATACATCACCAGCGGCAGTTGAATCAATAGATTTTACTTTGACCGATGGAATCAATAATTGTTTTGCTGAATTACTAAAAAAAGCGCCCTTCGAACCCAGAGTAATGATTACTTCCGAAACCCCTTTTTGGTGAAATATATTGGCAGCCTGTTTTGCTGCATCTAAATCCACGACTTTAATGCCCGTCAAAATTTCTGCCTCAGTTTCATTTGGCGTGATTATGCTCAAATACTTAAAAATAGAATCGTCTAATTTATGGGCAGGAGCGGGGTTTAAAATTACTATTGCTCCTTTTTCTGCACATTGTATAATGGTTTTCGTAACCGTTTCAAGTGGAATTTCTAATTGAAGTAACACAATATCTCCCGATTCTACTTTGTCAATTGCCTGTTGAACGTCCGAAATTTGTAAAGTCCCGTTGGCTCCAGAAGCTACTGAAATAGAATTTTCTCCGTAACTATCCACTAAAATCAGTGCAACTCCCGAAGGATTTTGTGAGTCAGTAAAGACAAAATCCGTATTTAAGCCAACTTTTTTGAAACCTTCAAACGCCTGTTTTCCAAAAATGTCATCGCCGATTTTACTCACAAAAATTACGTCGGCCCCTAATTTTGCGGCGGCAACTGCTTGATTAGCCCCTTTGCCTCCAGCATTCATCATAAATTCGCCTCCCATGATTGTTTCACCCGGAGATGGAAGCTTTTTAGCTTTAATCACCATGTCAGTATTTGAACTACCGATTACAAAGATTCTTTTGTTCATTTGGCGCAAAATTTAGCGGTTTGAATTCGTGAAGGCAAAAATAATTATATATTTCACAGTAATTGTACTAAACTATAAGGTATTTTCTATAAAAAAACCTTGCAAGATCATATTCTGCAAGGTTTTATACATATCAATTTTAAATCGAATACTAAATCAACGCTCTATCCAAATGCGTATAACCACCATCCACATAAATTAATTGTCCTGTGGTATGGCTCGAACGTTTTGACATCAAGAAAACGACCATATTTGCAATTTCTTCGGAAGTTGTCATACGTTTGCCTAATGGAATTTTATCGGTTATTTTTGCCAAAGTCTCCGTTGGATTGGGCAGCGTTTTCAACCATTTGTCGTACAAAGGCGTGTAACATTCAGCCACAATCACGGCATTAACCCTGATGCCATATTTCAATAATTCCACTGCCCATTCACGGGTAAGTGCATTACGTCCACCGTTGGATGCCGCATAGGCAGAAGTGCCTCCTTGACCTGTTTCGGCCACTTTTGAACCAATATTTACGATTGAGCCTTTCGATTCTTTCAAGTAAGGAAGAGCATGATGCGCCAATAAATAATAATGAATCAAGTTGCTGTGAAGCGATTGCACGAAGCCTTCATAGCTGCCATTTTCTAAGCCTACGCCATCATTTACGCCCGCATTATTGACCAAACCGTCAATTCTCCCGAACATTTTTACAATTTCTTGAATAGCTTTTACACATTCTTCTGGTTTCGTTAATTCGGCCACAAACGACCAAGCCTGACCG
The DNA here is from genome assembly GCF_964672035.1 of Arcicella sp. NCBI lineage: Bacteria > Pseudomonadati > Bacteroidota > Cytophagia > Cytophagales > Flectobacillaceae > Arcicella > Arcicella sp. The sequence goes on along the minus strand of NZ_CBABQS010000023.1, from coordinate 19,143 downwards.
CCCGCTGCATTGATTTTTTCAATTGCTTTTTGGTTGTCTTCTTGGTTTCTTCCGATGATGGCTACGTAAGCGCCTTCGGTTGCTAAAACGCCCGAAATTCCTTCGCCAATGCCTTTTGCACCTCCCGAAACGACAATTACTTTTTCTTTAAGTCCTAAATTCATGAGGTAATGATGAATTATAAATGATAAATTATGAGTTTTTAATTAGTTAACAATCAGATGAGTGTCAAATAATCCTGCAAAGCTTATGTGTTTTACTATAATCCATAAAATTTAGAAGCATTATCGCCCATGATTTTCCTTTTTTCTAAATTTGTAAACGATGAAAAATACGAGGTTATAATATCCAATTGCGCTACGTAAGTCGCTGCCAGCGTACAAACTGGAAAATCAGAACCGTACATTAATCGGTCCGTTCCGAAGGCTTTTACTACTGTATCCAAATAGATTTTGAAATCTGAAGGTTTCCAATCGACCCATTCGCTTTCCGTAACCATGCCCGAAATCTTGCAATACACATTTTGATGTAAGGCTAATTTCTTGATATTTGTTTGCCAAAGACCATATTCTCCTGATTTGATTTCAGGTTTTCCAAGATGATCAAGTACAAATTTTTGCTCAGGAAATAGCTTTACGAATTGACTGGCTTGTTCCAATTGATAATGATAAATCAGAATATCGTAGGTGAAATCGTAGAATCCCAATTCAGTAATGCCATTTTTGAATTTTGGGCGTAGCATGAATTCAATATCATTTTCACCTTGCACAATATGCCTAAAACCTTTCAGTTTTTTGAATTGAGAATAATGCTCCAAACGTTCGTAAATATTATCTGCCCGTAAATCAACCCATCCAACTACGCCTTTGATAAAATTGTGATGATCCGCTAATGCTAACAAAAAATCGGTTTCTGCTTCCGTTTGGTCGGCTTGTACTGAAATACAACCATCAATATTATTTTGTTGTAAAATCGGATGTAAATCCGACGGTAAAAAATCACGTCGAATTACGTTCATATCAGCCGTAATCCAATCGTGTTTTGTGGGATTATATTGCCAAAAATGTTGATGCGAATCTATCGTTGCCAATTTTTTGCCGTTTGTTTTTGTGTTCCTAATCCTTCAATTCCTAATTCCATCACGTCACCTTCTTTCAAATAAATGGGTGGTTTAAAACCCAAACCAACACCACTTGGCGTTCCCGTTGAGATAACATCGCCTGGTAAAAGGGTCATAAATTGACTGATGTACGAAACAATTATTGGTATTTTAAAAATTAATTGGTCTGAATTACTTTTTTGAAAAGGCTTCCCATTAATATTGAGCCACATTTGCAGATTATTGACATCTGAAACTTCATCTTTTGTGGCTAAGAATGGTCCGAGAGGGGCGAATGTATCACAACCTTTTCCTTTGCTCCAATTTCCACCTCTTTCTAATTGAAATTCACGTTCAGAAATATCATTATGCAAGCAATATCCCGCCACATAATCCATCGCCTCAGATTCTTCCACGTAAGATGCCTTCTTTCCGATAACAAAAGCCAATTCAACTTCCCAATCGGTTTTAGTTGAATTTTTAGGAATCACAACATCATCATTTGGTCCTGATAATGAAGTGGTTGATTTAAAGAAAATGATGGGTTCTTTCGGAATTTCAGCCCCAGATTCTTTGGCATGGTCGGCAAAATTTAGACCAATACACACAATTTTTGACGGACGAGCCACGCAGGAAGCAATCCTTGAATCAGTTGGAATTTGATGTAATTCATCTTTTACTTCCAATAATAATTGAGAAAGTTTTTCGATGCCATTCGTTTCAAAGAAATATTCGTTATAATCTTCCACAAATTGCGAAACATCGTACAAAATTTCATCAATAATGACCCCAGGTTTTTCATTCCCGATTTCTCCAAATCTAAATAATTTCATTTTAAGCTTTGAGTTTTGAGCAACGAGTATTAGCATTCTGTTATAATTAGGTTTATCTTCTCATAGCTTAATGCTCAAAGCTCACTACTTTAAGATTAAAGGCAACATTTTATCTGCTACAAATTGGTTTCCTAATTCATTTAAATGTACTCTATCGGTTGTAAGGATCGATTTTTCTTTATTTTCGGGATTATTTTTCATGTTATAATCCTGAAAATCTTTCCGTAAATCACACAAACCAAGGTCATTTTTTGTCGCTAAGTTTCTGATGCTTTTGCTGTATTGATTCAAATCCCCATCTTGTTGATTACTGGCATCATTACGTTCGCCAATGGCAGCCGGTGTGCAAAGAATTACCTTAATATTATTGGCTTTCATTTTGTTGATTAAGGCTTGATAGAACTTCTCAAATTTATCTAAATCAGTTCCCGTTCCAGAAGTTGCTTTGTGCCAAACGTCATTTACACCCACAAAAATCAGCACAATGTCGGGTTTTTTATTCAATACATCCTCTTCTAAGCGTAAGTACAAATCATAGACTTTATTGCCCCCAATTCCTGCACCAATCAATTCATATTTATCTTTAAGTCCTTGTTTTTCAAGCATCTGGCCAATTTTTGTAATGTATCCCGTTGGTTGCACGCCCGCTTGCGTAATTGAATCGCCAAAGAAAATAATCTTCTTCGGTTTTTCTTGAATAAAAGAGGTCATTGACCAAATTAGCGTAATTAATAAAAGTGTCTTTTTCATGTATTTAAAATTGTTTTTTGATAAATTTTTTAAAAATTAAAGCAAACTGTAAATGGACTAAGGAACATCAAAAATCGAACTTCGATTATCAGTTATTTAAACGAATAAAACCGCCATCAATCGGATAATCACATCCCGTAACGAAACCTGCTTCGTCCGAACAAAGGTATAAAGCTAAATGTGCTACTTCTTCGGGTTTTCCCATTCTACCAATGGGTTGGGAACCGGATAATTTTTCAAACATTTCTGCCTTATTATCGGGATAATTTTTCTCCAAAAATCCATCGACGAAAGGCGTATGCACCCGTGCGGGTGAAATGCAATTACAACGAATATTTTCCTTCAAATAGTCTTTGGCAACCGATAAAGTCATGGTTAAAATAGCCCCTTTCGACATGGAATAAGCAAATCTATCCGTAATTCCAACGCTGGCTGCAACGGATGCCATATTTAATATTACACCTCCACCTTGCGCTTTCATCATCGGTACGCTAACGAAAAGACAATTATAAGCACCTTTTACATTTACTTGAAAAATTCGATTAAAATCATCTTCTGAAGTATTTTCGAGATTACCAACGTGCGCAATTCCCGCATTATTTATGAGAATATCAACTTTCCCAATTTCTTGAAAAACTTCCATCACTTTGGCTTGATTGACAATATCGCAAGCATAAGCCTTGGCAATTCCTCCGTTGTTAATTATCTGATTTACAGTCTCTTCGGCAGCGATTTGGTTTAATTCTAAAATATTTACCGATGCGCCTTGTTGAGCAAAAAGCATCGAAATTGCTCGTCCAATTCCTGAGCCGCCACCCGTAATAATTACTGTTTTATTCTGTAATGAAAACATAGTTTTTTGAGTTGTAATAATTACTTATTTCGTTGATGGAGTAACAACGGGTTGATTTTCTTTTATTGGAATACCAAAATCGGGCGTTCCATCTTTTTTCCAATTAATTTTCTGAGCTCTTGGCGAACGAAATCCTCCGCAACCTTGACCCACCTTTGAATTGGCGTGATACAAAATCCAATCTTCTTTGCCATTTGGCGACTTAAAAAATGAATTATGTCCTGGGGCAAAAACACCATTTTCAAGCGATTGTTTGAAAACTGGTTCTTTTGATTTTGTCCAACTTTTAGGATTCGTTAAATCTGATTTTGAACCAGCACTTAACATTCCCAAAGCGTAATAATCTGTCCAACAGCCACTTGCAGAATAAACAATGAATAATTTATTGCCGTGCTTTAATATCTGCGGACCTTCATTGACCTTGACGTGGGGTAAATTTGGGTCGCCAGAAATGTCTCCATATTTTTCCCAATCGTAATCTGAACCCGAAATTTTTGTACGACTTCCATCAATCGTCCACGGATTTTTCAATTTGGCAATATAAATATTTTGTTGCCCATTTGTATCTCCTTCCCAGCCCGACCAAATTATGTATAATTGACCTTTGTGTTCAAAAATATCCCCATCAATAGCCCATTTGTCATTTTGGTCAGCCACTTTTTCTTTGAATATCCAATTGCCAATCATGGGGTCGGGAGAATCATTTTCCAACACGTACATCCGATGATTTTGATTATCGCCATTATCCGCCGCAAAATACAAATACCACTTTCCTTGAATGAAATGGATTTCGGGTGCCCATAATTCTTTTGAATAAAAAGTGCCCTCTGGGGGTGTCCAAACAACTTTATTTGCGGCTGATTTTAATTGCGTTAAGTTTTTAGTCTTCCATAACATCAATTTGTTTTGGGTAGTATGGGTGTAATAATAGAATCCGTCCTTATAAAAACTGTAAGGGTCTGCACCGTAAGGCAATAGAGGATTGGTGAAAAAATCTTTTTTCGGAGTTTGTGAAGTACACAAATTGGCGAAAGAAACCAGTATTAGCAGAAGCCATAGTAGCTTTTTCATTCATTAATAAATTTGTTTCATTAATATCCATTTTTCACTTGCTTTGGCCATTGGCAAAGCCTCCTGATATTCCCACATGAGATTTTCCCAAACTTGCACTTTTTCATTGGCAGCGTCCATTTCGGCTTTTTTCTCAAAACTAAATTCATCAATGGTATCCAAAATCATAAACATTCGGGTATGAAGTCTATAAATTTGCATGGATTCAATGCCAGAATCTTTGATACTTTTCAAGATTTCTGAACTCACGTGTTGATGATATTCTTCGTATTCCGCAATCATTTTTGCGTCGTCTTTCAGGTCGAGGGTTAAGCAAAATCTTTTCATTTTTTCAATTACTATTTTATTCACAAAGAGAACTAAAATATGCTTATACTCAAAATAAAATTAGAATTTATCTAAAATTACCCCTACAGATAGTTTTTCAAAATAAATGAATCTTTATTTTAATTTATCTGTGTTATCTTCGTAATCAACAATTTTATTCAATTTTAAGATTAATGTATGGATTTTTTGCATCAAATATTTGGGGAGGATTTGGGGGCAGCGGCCTTGATTATTGGAAATTTAATTATCATTGAAAGTCTTTTGTCTGTCGATAATGCGGCTGTTTTGGCAACGATGGTGATGGATTTATCGAAAGAGCAACGTAAAAAAGCACTTAAATACGGCATTTTTGGGGCTTATTTTTTCAGAGGACTATGTTTACTTTTTGCTTCAATTTTAGTGAAAATATGGTGGTTGAAACCCATCGGTGGGCTTTACCTTTTGTACTTATGTTTTGATTATTTTAGACGGGAAACTACACCGCAGCAAGAAGATGATACGCTGGATAAAAAATCAAATTGGTTTTACAGAAAAACAATTGGTGCTTTTGGGCCATTCTGGGCAACGGTTGCCTTGGTTGAAGTAATGGATTTAGCATTTTCGATTGATAATGTTTTTGCGGCCGTTGCGTTTACCGATAATTTATACCTGATTTGCATAGGTGTTTTCATCGGAATATTAGCCATGCGTTATGTTGCTCAGGGTTTTGTGAAATTAATGGAAAAATATCCCTTTTTAGAAACTGCTGCTTTTGTAGTGATTGGCGTGCTGGGATTAAAATTAACTTCGTCAGTAATTTGTCATTTCAATGAAAATAACTTTTTCTGTAAATTTTTAGAAAGTGAAGAATCGGATATGTATATTTCATTAATTACCGTTGGTATTTTCGTTGCGCCCATGATTACTTCTTACTTTTTTAATTATCCACATCACAAACGCAAAAAAACTTAAGCAATGTCAAAAATCTTAATATTATTTGTGCGAGCTTATCAAATAATTATTTCACCCTTTTTGCCCAGTTCATGCCGATATACGCCCACGTGTTCGCAATACATGATTGAGGCAATTCAAGAATGGGGATTTTGGAAAGGATTCAAATTAGGCATGAAAAGAATCTCAACGTGTCATCCGTGGGGAGGACACGGTTTTGACCCCGTTCCGAAGAAATAAAAATTATTTTTCTCGTTACGGAAGTCGCCCTTCAAAAGGAAGACTTCTATATATTCAACAGTTACTTCAATTCAAATCAACAAACATTATGCAAACATTTTATCGAAAACTCACTATTTATCTGTTTTTATTTTTTGTGTTTACCACAATAATTCCTAACTACTCATTTGCTCAAACCACCGTTCAATCTCCCGAAGAATTCTTGAATTTTAAGAAAGGAGAGCGTTTTCTGAGACATCATCAAGTTGTTAGTTATTACGAATACATTGCCCGTCAGTATCCGAATCAAGTTAAAATGATTCCTTATGGCTCAACCAACGAAGGTCGTCCTTTGATGGTAGCAGTGGTTGCCTCGGCAGAAAATTTTCCTCAATTAGAAGAAATTAGAACGAATAATTTGAAATCTATCGGTTTGATGGAAGGAAAACCGACGAAAAAACAACCAGCCATTGCGTGGTTGAGTTATAACGTGCATGGTAATGAATCTTCGAGCTCAAACACCGCACCATTTACGATTTTTGAATTGCTAAATTCTGCCAATGCTCGTTCAAAAGCGGTTTTGGCCAATACAATCGTGATTCTTGATCCATGCGTAAATCCCGATGGATATGACCGTTATGTTAATTTCTACAATCAAAAGGTTGGTGGAGTTTATAACGCATTACCTGCTGGAATTGAACACAACGAACCGTGGCCAGGGGGAAGGTTTAACCACTATTTATTTGATTTGAATCGTGATTGGGCTTGGCAAGTCCAGAAAGAATCCCAGGAAAGAATGGCGCTTTACCGTCAATGGATGCCCCATTTACACGCTGATTTTCACGAACAAGGTGTTGAGAACCCTTACTATTTTTCACCATCCGCAAAACCTTATCACGAAGATATCACATCTTGGCAAAGAGAATTTCAAACGATTTTAGGAAATTATAACAAACGTGATTTTGATAAAAATGGTTGGTTATATTTCTCAAAAGAGCGTTTTGATTTACTTTATCCTTCTTACGGTGATACTTACCCAACCTATAATGGTGCTTTCGGAATGACTTACGAACAAGGCGGTTCTGGACGTGCTGGCTTGGGAGTTGCCAAAAGAGACGGCGATACGTTGACGTTAAAACAAAGAATTGACCACCATTTTAGTACTTCGTATGCTTGTATGGAAGCACTTTCTGCCAATGCCGACAAAGCGGTTACTGAGTTTGTGAAATTCTTTGAAAATGCGCAAAAATCGCCCATTGGTCTGTATAAATCATATGTTTTTAAAACGAAAGGAAACGAAAGCAGAGTGAAAGAATTTGTGAATTATTTAGAACGAGAAAATTTTCAATATGGTGTTGCGGGTAAATCAATGATGGCTTCGGGTTATAATTATCAAGAAGATAAAAATCAGACTTTTTCCATTGAAGCGGATGATATTGTGATAAATCTATTTCAACCACGTTCAACTTTTTTAAAGATTTTATTGGAACCTAAAACCACCGTTGAAGACTCGTTAACGTACGATATTACTTCGTGGTCGTTGCCCTTTGCTTATGGTTTAAACACTTTTGCGGTAAAGGACAGAATTAATCCCGCTGGAAAACCACAATTTGCCAATTCGACCTTAAAAATTGACAAACCGTATGCTTATTTAGCCAGATGGAATTCATTTGCGGAATTGAAATTTTTAACGGCCTTGTATAAAAAAGGCATTAAAGTACGTTCGGCAGGAAAGCCTTTTGAAGTAGAAAATATGTCATTTAACGAAGGTACATTGATTATTGCTCGTACTGGAAATGAACGGTTAGGGGATAATTTTGATAAAATTGTAAAATCAGAAGCGGAACGTTTAGGCGTTAATTTATCATCGGTTTCTACTGGCATGTCTTCTAAAGGTTCTGATTTTGGTTCGGATAATGTCAATTATTTAAAACCACCTAAAATCGCTTTACTTTCGGGCGATGGCATCGTACCAACTTCTTTTGGGGCTACTTGGCATTTCTTCGATAAGCAGTTAGAATATCCTGCTACGATTTTGGGCGAAAGTTATTTTTCAAGTACTGACCTTTCAAAATTCGACGTGTTGATTTTGACGGATGGAAATTATGGCAAAATTTTGGATGATAAAAATCTTACAAAAATTAAGGATTTTGTGAGAGCAGGAGGTAAATTAATTGCGGTTCAAGGCGCTTTAAATGCGTTTGCGGGCAAAGACGGTTTTGAATTAAAACACAAAGAAGAAGACAAGAAAAAAGATGAAAGTAAGGATAAAGAAAATGACAAATTAAAAATTTATGCCAATGCTGAACGTGAATCTGCTTCGGACGAAACGCCAGGAAGTATTTATAAATTAACGATGGATAATACGAATCCTTTGGCATTTGGATACGATAAAAATTATTTCAGTTTAGTGCTTGAAACCTCTGATTATCAGTACCTTAGCTCAGGTTGGAATGTGGGTGTGATTAAAGAAAAGGCAATGGTAGCCGGTTTTGTGGGAATTAAAGCACAGGACAAATTGAAGAATTCATTGATTTTTGGAACGCAAGATTTTGGTAGAGGACAAATCGTTTACATGGCTAACGACCCAATTTTTAGAGGTTTTTGGCAGAATGGGAAGTTATTGTTTGGTAACGCTGTATTTGTGGTAGGAAATTAAAATAACGCTGGCTGGGTTCAAAACCCAGCCAGCGTTATAACCTAATTATTTATTTAAAACGTAACGAAATGCCGTTCCCGAGAGCGTGTATCCAGTAGTCTTCGCAGTTGAAAATACTTTATAATTAACATTCATCAAACCACTGGCTCCCAAATCTTGCGCCTGAAGTACCATCCTGTCTAATAAAGCTTTCTTTTGCTGTTGGTCGTTTCCACGGTTCAACATTCTACCTTTATAAAGCTGGTCAGGTTGAATGGGACTTTCATCCGAAATCGACAATTTCTCAATTTCTTGTGTTTCTGTTTGCGGTTTCTCTTGCCCAATTAAAATCTCAATTGGATATTTATCTGGTATAGCAAAACCCAAACCATCGTGTCTATCATTAGTCCCAGTTTGATAATTGGGCTGATAATAAGAAGTAGTTTGTAAATTTTTATTCGATTTACAAGCAGTAAATAGTAGGCAGGAGAAAGTAGTCAGTAGGCAGTAAATAAAAAACTTCCCGGCTCTAATTTCCTTAAAATATTTAAACGGTTTCTGAATCATATATTAATACCTTTTCCCAAAGGTGTTTACAATCGTCTATAAATTTAAGGTGTAAAGGATGAACTTGATACACATCGTGTCCCGCTTCATCGTTAAAAATTGTTAATTCGCAATAATCGTAACTGCGGTCAATTACAGGACGGTCAGTTGCTGCTGGTGTACCAATATTAAACGTTACAAGAGATTCAATATTACCGAGCGTCTTAACGCCATCGACAAATTGCTGACGCTCTGCGTCTGTTAGGTCTTTTTTCAACCAAAAATTTACTACGTGAACAAACATGATGAATTTGAATATTTATTAATTTGAAAATAATTTAAGAAAAATATCAAAGCGTGAGGGAACAGGAAATATAAAAAACTAATTTTCTCTAAACTCTAAACTCTAAACTCTAAACTCTAAACTCTAAACTCTAAACTCTAACTAAAGGCTATCTTTCGCAATAACGGCTTTCATTCTTTCCCCTAATTCATCCGAGGCTTTCATCAAAGGCAAACGCACATCTGAGCCACAAATACCTTTCAATTCTAAGATTTTCTTAACGCCAACTGGATTTCCTTCTTCGTATAAAAGTGGGTCAATGGCTAAGAAACTGCCCAACATGGTTCTTGCTTTTAGAAAATTACCGTCCAAAGCTGCGTGAATCATTTCGCTAAATTGTGCAGGAATTGCATTGGCAATCACCGAAATAATACCCACCCCACCACAAGCAATTGTAGGTACTGCTTGAACATCATCACCAGAAATTAGTAAGAAATCTTCTGGCTTATCTTTGTTAATTTCCATGCACTGTTCGATGATGCAAGAAGCTTCTTTAATCCCAATAATATTTGGATGTTGAGCTAAAGTTAAAGTCGTAGCAGCCGACATATTGATCCCAGAGCGACCAGGAATATTATACATAATTACGGGTACTGGACTCGCATCCGCAATGGCCGTATAATGAGCAATTACACCTCTTGCCCCAGGTTTGTTATAATATGGACAAACCGACAAAATGGCATCAATTCCTTGAAAATCAATTTCCTTGAATGATTGAACAACATTTGGTGTATTGTTGCCACCTAAACCATACACAATTGGAAGATTCTTTGAATTATTTTCTTTGATAAAATCTAAAATTGCTTTTTGTTCATTTTTATCAGTGGTTGCTGACTCTCCCGTTGTTCCGTGAACCACTAAATAATCCACGCCACCGTCAGTAACGTGTTGAATTAATTTTTTTAATCCTTGAAAATCTACTTGCCCATCCGCAAACATTGGGGTAATTAAGGCAGGGGCAACCCCGTGAAATTTTGGTCTCATTTTTCTATAATCCGAACTTTCCAGTACGGTTGAATTGCATTTTAATTTATAATATTCCGAACTGGAAAGTTCAGGTTACAACATTTGTATAAAATCGTTTTCCGAAATAATCGAAACTTTCATTTTTTGTGCTTTTTCTAATTTTGAAGGACCAGCTTCTGAACCCGCAATTAGAAAATTTAATTTGCCCGAAACACCACTTAACACTTTTCCACCGTTGGCTTCAATCTTCATTTTCAAATCATCCCGTTCAAAATGTTGAAATGTTCCCGAAATTACGAAAGTTTTTCCCGCTAATTTATCTCCTTCCACAACTATTTCAACCGCATTATGGGTAAATTGTAAGCCAGCACCTTTCAAACGGGCGATAAAATCTTGATAATCAGCATTTTGAAAATATTCTACTACACTTTGAGCAATCCGTCCACCAATTTCTGGAACTTGTAATAATTCTTCTAAATTCGCTTTTGCCAAATTATCAATATTATTGAAATAAACCGCTAATTTTTCTGCTACCGTTGCGCCAACAAATCGGATTCCAATGCCAAATAATACTTGTTTAAAAGGGATTTGCTTAGATTTTTCTACTCCCAATAAAATATTTTGAATAGACTTTTCTTTAAAACCATCTAAATTTAAAAGGTTTTCGTATTTCAAATCGTATAAATCGGCGGGCGTTGTTACGAGGCCTTTTCTATAAAACATATCAATTGTTTCAGTGCCTAAATTCTCAATATTCAAGGCTTTTCTCTGAATAAAATGTTCGATTTTTCCTTTTATTTGCGGAGGACATCCTTTTTCGTTTGGACAATAATGGTTGGCTTCTCCGTCCTTTCTAATCAAGGTTGTTCCACATTCGGGGCATTCAGTTGGAAATTGAACTTTATCAAGATTGACCGTACGCTTTGCTAAATCAACGGCAGTGATTTTTGGAATTATTTCGCCACCTTTTTCAACAAAAACATAATCGCCAATGTATAAATCTAACCGTTCTATTTCATTGGAATTATGAATACTGGCACGTTTAACGGTTGTTCCTGCCAACAGCACAGGTTTTAAATTGGCCACTGGTGTAACATTTCCAGTTCTTCCCACTTGATAACTAACTGATTCTAAAAGGGTTGAAGCAGCTTCGGATGGATATTTATAAGCAATGGCCCATCTTGGAGATTTAGCCGTGTATCCCAAAATTTCACGCTGAGCGAATGAATTTAATTTAATAACAATTCCATCAGTATTTAAAGGTAATTTGAATCTTTCAGTATTCCATTGGTCAATAAAGTTTAAAACTTCCTCCATGTTTTGACACTTTTTCCAAGTTTGCGAAACGTTAAACCCTAACTCTTTCATCCGAATTAAGCTTTCTTCATGGGTGTCAAATACCTGTTCATCCGCTAAAAATTGGTAAAGATAACAATCCATTTTACGTTTCGCCACTACCGCTGAATCTTGCATTTTAAAAGTTCCCGAAGCGGCATTTCTTGGGTTTGCCAAAAGCTGTTCGCCAATATCTTCTCGTTCTTTATTTAATGCTTCAAAAGTTGTTAAAGGCATAAATCCTTCTCCCCGAACTTCAAAGCGATTTGGCATGTTTTTTGCTCGTATATTCAGTGGAACGGTTCTAATGGTTCGTACATTTGCAGTGATATCGTCACCTCTTACGCCGTCGCCACGGGTAACACCACGTATCAATGTTCCATTTTCGTACCATAGCGATAAAGCCACTCCGTCAAATTTTAATTCGCAAATATATTCGTAATCTACTCCGCCAAGCCCTTTACGAATTCGTTCATCAAAATCCGCCAAATCTTTTGCGTTATATGTGTTGCCCAATGAAAGCATTGGATAACGATGATTTACTGACTCAAATTCTTTGGAAACCAAGCCTCCGACACGATGCGTTGGTGAATCTTTTCTCACAAATTCAGGATACCGATTTTCTAAGTTAACGAGTTGTTCTAAGAGTTCATCAAATTCAAAATCAGATACTTCTGAGATGGAATTTTGATAATATTGAAAATTCAAATCGTTTAATTTTTCCGTTAAATGGTTGATTTGTTCCTGTGAAGTCATGGAGATAAAGTTATTTTTAGGCTAAATTAACGCCAAAAAATAAGTTATAGTAAGATTTTTATTAAAAACCTTTAAATTTACAACCTTACGCTTGTAATTTGCAAAATCATGAAAAAAGCCTTTACTACTTCAATTATCAATACTTTAATGATTGGCACTTTAATTATTTTTTCGCATTTTTCTTTTTCTCAATCAAATATTAGATTCGGAATTCGAGGAGGTGTTCATGCGGGAACCCAATTTGGGCGTGCCATAATCACCAACCCAAAAGGTACTTTGGTTGGTTTTGAAGGAGCAGTATTTGCAAATATTGAACTTTCAGAAGATATTTCACTTTGTCCAGAAATTGCCTTTAGCCAAAAAGGGTTCAAATTGGATACCACAGAAATTACTTCCAATTATTTTGAAGTTCCGTTATTACTAAAAATCAACATGGGCGATGGTGGTTTATATACCATTATTGGACCGTATGTTTCCTATTTGCCAACCGTAAATGTGAAAGCACCCGATGAAAAAGCACTCGGATTCGGCGGTACTTTTGGCTTCGGTACAAGGGTAGGCGACCATCTAATTATCGAAGGACGTTATAATTTCAATGGTAATATCTGGAAATTAGCATCCGACTCTTCAAAACTTTATGGCTTCAGAAATACGACGATTGGATTATCGTTGGGATATCTATTTTAGTAATATTTGCCCGATTTATGGCCTTCTTGAAATTTTCAAGGAGGCTTTTTTATTGTTTGGGGGATTTATATGTAATAATTTTGCGCTAAAATTAATGTATTTCAAATTTTCTATGAATTTATCTCGTTACTCCATTCCCTTTTTACTTTTAATACTTGTCTTAGCCTTCGGTTTAAGAACCTATAACCTTGATAAACATGGTATTTTCTTTGATGAAAAAGCAACCGTTTTGGTAAGTCAGGGCATGGCGATGGAAGGCAATACGCAGAAAAACTGCTTTTATACCCAAGGAAAAACCACTTTTACGCCCAAAGAATTTTGGGCTGATAAATCGGTAGAAGATTATTATGATGCCATCAGACGAAGCGATATAGGCAACAGTCCGTTTTATTATGTCATGCTTCATAACTGGATAAATTTATTTGGAATTTCTGATTATTCAATCCGATTTTTATCCGTTTTATTCAGTTGTTTGACGATTATTCTTTTGTTTTTCTTCATCATAGAACATTTTAAAAACCTTCAATTAACCCTTTTAGCCTGCTTTTTAATGGCGATTGAGCCATTTTTTATTGCGTACAGTCAGCAAGCTCGTAATTATTCTTTGAGCTTTTTCTTAACGCTTTTAGTAACGCATATTTTCTTGAAAATCATTAAAAATGAGGAAGTTGGCGTAAAGAAAAATGGTCTGTACTGGCTTTATGGATTCCTTTCGGCCATGTGTTTGCTCTCTCATTTCTTAACGGCAACGGTTTTTATGGCGCATGGATTGTACGTTTTATTGTTTGTTAGAAAATCTCGCCCGTGGATTTTGTTACCAATTTCATTGTCTATCGGAGCGTTAGCTTTTGGCTATTGGATTTTATACGGGGGAGGAAATTACACGTTTTCCACCTTAAGTTACCAAGCCAAGATTTATTATCAAGAAGCCCATCAAACTCCAAATCCACACGCAGGGTATATAGACCCCGCAACGCTCGGAAATGTTACGAAAAAATCATTGCCAATTTTCACGGATTTATTCATTGCAAGTAATAATATTTTGAGTAATACCGTTGGAAAAAAGAATTTATTTTTAGCTATGTTGATTGCTATTTTGTCCGTTTTTTCTTTGTTTAAATATCAAAAAACAAAGCAGGGATTATGGATTGGCATTATTTTAGGTGTAAATGCTGTCGGCTTTTTACTGTATTCAACGGCAAAATTCCAGTATTTGGAGTTAGTAAATTGTGGTTTGTTATTTTATCTTTTTATTGAATATTGGCGAACAACTAAAGCCAAATCGCAAAGGACACAAAATTGGTTTTTGGTCATTTTAGCTTTCTTACCAACCCTTTTTTTAGTAGCTGCAACCTTCAAAAATGGACATACTTTCGGCCTTTCTCAGCGGTATTCTGGTTTCTCATTTCCATATTCGATTATTATAGTGAGTTTGGCGCTTTTGCAAGCAAATGCTACATCAAAACCGCTTAATTATGTAGTCTGGGCCGTTTTTGCCATCCATTTATTTTTCGTTGGTACCACGATTAAAACCGTATTAAACGATGAATCTTTTAAATATAATTACCGAGATAAAGCCCGTTCAGAAAATCCTTATCCTTTGATTGCCAGTAAGTTGGAGCAACAATATCAAACGGGCGATACCATTGTGTTTCCTTCCTACGTAAAGATTTTTTATGAAACGGATTTTTATACAAAAAATATAAAAAAGTCGGTTTTAGACGCACAGTACGTAAATTTGTACTTTCCAAAAGATGCTGAATATGTCCAAACGATTGATGCGAAAGAACCCAATCGAGTAATTTTGAAGAAAAAAGATGGTCAAAAAATTGAAATTTTTGACTTGAAGGGCGATTTATTTCGATATTAATTACGATTTTCGATGTTCGAATTCACTCCAAAATCAATAATTTCTAACAACAAACATCGAGCAACGAACAACGAATAAAAAAAACGAACAACAAAAATATGAGTAACATACTAATTGCCCCATCATTGCTGGCTGCTGATTTTGCTAATCTCCAACGAGATATTGAAATGGTCAATAATTCACAAGCCGATTGGTTTCACATTGATGTAATGGATGGGCTATTTGTGCCAAATATTTCTTTCGGAATGCCAGTTATAGAAGCCATTAATCGTCACGCCAAAAAACCTTTGGATGTGCATTTGATGATTGAAAAACCTGAGCGTTATGTAGCAGAATTTAAAAGAATCGGGGCTACGAATATTACGGTTCATTATGAAGCCTGTACACATTTACATCGTACTATTCAGCAAATCAAGGACTTAGGTTGTTTGGCTGGAGTCGTTTTGAATCCTGCAACGCCTGTTTCGGTTTTAGAAGAAATTTTGCCAGATTGTGGAATGATTTTATTAATGTCGGTAAATCCAGGTTATGGCGGACAAAAATTTATCGAATCTACTTACGAAAAGGTTAGAAAACTTCGTAAAATGATTGACGAAAAAGGGCTTTCAACTTTAATTGAAATTGATGGTGGCGTAAATCAAGAAACTGGTCAGAAATTAGTGGATGCGGGAGCAGACGTTTTGATTGCGGGGAGTTACGTTTTTAGTAATGCAAATCCATTGGAAGCAATTGCTGGATTAAAAGATATCAAAAAGAGCTAAGGTAATTGTAGAGAATGTAAGGACGGCATCCCTTTGAGGGATGCCGTCCTTTTTACGAAAAACAAAATCCGGGTAAATCGGTTAAATCCCTACAATCTGTGGTCTAATCACTATTCAAAATGCTCAAAATCGCATATTCGCCTATCTACCAACACTCACTTCCCGAAGGACATCGTTTTCCGATGTTGAAATATGAATTAATTCCCGAACAATTATTGTACGAAGGGACTTGCACACCCGAAAATTTCTTTGTTCCCAATCCGGTTGATTCAACATGGATTCTTCGCACGCATACAAAAGCGTATTGGGAGGATTTGAAAAATCTAAGGCTCGACCCCAAAATGATTCGTAAAATAGGCTTCCCTTTATCGGCAGAACTGGTTTTACGAGAAACTATTATCACGCAAGGAACAATTGATTGTTGCCATTTTGCCTTTGAAAACCAAATTGCCATGAACGTGGCGGGAGGGACGCATCACGCATTTACGGACAAAGGAGAAGGGTTTTGTTTACTGAATGATATAGGCATAGCCGCTAATTATTTGCTTGATAATCAGTTAGCTACAAAAATATTAGTTATTGATTTAGACGTTCATCAAGGCAATGGAACGGCAGAAATTTTCCAAAATGAAGCACGAGTATTTACTTTTTCAATGCATGGGAAAGAAAACTACCCACTCCATAAGGAAAAATCAGATTTAGATATTGAATTGTCAACTTATTCCAGAGATGAAGAATACCTAAAAATTCTGTTTGAGACTTTACCAAAACTTATTACAGCGCAAAAGCCTGATTTTCTATTTTATGTATCGGGTGTCGATATTTTAGAAACGGATAAATTAGGGAAACTAAGTATTTCTATACAAGGTTGCTACCGTCGTGATGAGTTTGTTTTTCAACAAGCCATCAAATATAAATTACCAATTGTTGTTTCGATGGGCGGGGGATATTCACCTCAAATTCGGGACATTGTGGAGGCACATTGCAATACTTTTCGATTAGCTGAAAAGATGTTCTTTTAATATTATTATTAATGGTTTAACGAAAGCTAAGTTTAAAACCCAGCTTACGTTGGTTTAAGAAGAATATTATTTTTTGATTTATTTTCTTCGTAAATTACTGTTCTATTCAACTTTCTAATAATAACATGAAAAAAATAAT
Organism: Arcicella sp.; assembly: GCF_964672035.1. NCBI lineage: Bacteria > Pseudomonadati > Bacteroidota > Cytophagia > Cytophagales > Flectobacillaceae > Arcicella > Arcicella sp. The sequence continues at coordinate 1,998 of NZ_CBABQS010000023.1, read as the reverse complement.
ACCCTTCAAATTTGGGCTTATTGCTCTTTTTCTGATGGCTTTTTTAGCAAATTCTTTTGCTCAAAAATCTAAAACTAAATCTGCGGCTCCAATAATTACTCGAAATGCAGTAATTGCCGTGAATGATAGTCTTTATAACGGCTTAAAATGGCGAAATATTGGCCCTTACCGTTCCGGACGCTCTTTGGCGGTGGCAGGACACGCAGATCAACCTTTAACTTACTATTTTGGCGCCGTAGGTGGAGGTGTTTGGAAAACCATCGATGCTGGAGCAAATTGGTTTTCTGTTTCTGATTCTACCTTTCATTCTTCATCAGTAGGGGCAATTGCCGTCGCTCCGTCCGACCCAAATGTTTTATACGTTGGGATGGGTGAAGGTGATATGAGAAGTAATATTTCGTATGGCGATGGAGTTTATAAATCTACCGATGCGGGTAAATCTTGGAAACACGTCGGATTAGAAAAAGCGGATGCTATTTCAAATATTGAAATTCATCCGACCAATCCAGATATTGCCTACGTGGCTTCGGTGGGAAACCCTTTCGCTCCCAATCCAGAAAGGGGCGTGTTTAGAACCAGCGATGGTGGAAAATCTTGGAAACAAATTCTTGCTAAAAACGACAGTACGGGTGCGGTTATGGTAAGAATTGACCCCAATAATCCACGAATTATTTATGCGGCTATGTGGCAAGCCTATCGAAATGGCTATTCGATGAGTAGCGGTGGAAAAGGTTGTGGACTTTATAAATCAGTGGATGGTGGCGATACTTGGGAAAATCTAAGCCAAAAACCGGGAATGCCTAAGGGTGTTTTAGGGAAAATTGGTATTGCCGTTGCTGCCTCTAACTCAAATCGTTTATTCGCTTTAGTTGAAAATGCGAAAGGAGGACTTTTTCGTTCGGATGATGGTGGCGAGCATTGGACTTTAATTAACGAAGACAAAAATCTTTGGCAGCGTTGTTGGTATTATATGGATTTGGAAATTGACCCAAAAAATGAAAATAATTTGATTGTGTTGAATGTGAATGCGATGAAATCGAACGATGGCGGAAAAAGTTTCAAACGAATTATGGTTCATCATGGTGACACGCACGACTGTTGGATAAACCCAAAGAATCCAGATAATTATGTGATTGGTGACGATGGTGGGGCAGAAGTAACTTTCAATGGTGGAGCGACTTTTTCGGATATCGATATGCCAACCGCTCAATTTTATCACGTTGCTTTAGATAATGATTTCCCCTATAATGTTTATGGTGCGCAACAGGATAATTCATCGGTTCGAATTGCCTCAAGAACCGATGGGAATAGCATTGATAATAAAGCGTGGTATCCTGTAGCGGGTGGAGAAGCAGGTTATATTGCCCCAGACCCGCTGAACTCAAAAATTACTTACGGTGGTGAATACGATGGTCAGATGTCGCAACACAATAAAGAAACTGGCGAAACTCGTGATGTCGCTATTTGGCCCGAATCAGCCATTGGAGCGCCTTCAATCGTGAAAAAATATCGTTTTCAATGGACATACCCGATTGTATTTTCTCCTCATAATCCGAAAGAATTATACATTACTTCTAATTATGTGCATGTTACTACGAATAGTGGATATAGTTGGGAAACGATTTCGCCAGATTTAACCCGAAACGACCCTAAGACATTAGGAGAAACGGGTGGCCCGATCACAAAAGACATGACAGGGGCGGAGATTTACGGAACGATTTTCACGTTTGCTGAATCTCCAACCGAAAAAGGAAATTTCTGGACAGGTTCGGATGATGGCTTGGTTCATGTATCAAAAGATGGTGGCAAAAAGTGGGAAAATATTTCGTTGCCTACTTCACAATTGCCCGATTATAGCTTAATTAATTTGATTTCACCATCAGAGTTTGATAAAGGAAAGGCTTATTTGGCTGCCACAAAATACATGTTTGGCGATAGAAAACCATATTTGTTCAAAACATCCGATTATGGAAAAACTTGGACAAAAATTACGAATGG
>NZ_CBABQS010000022.1:0-60220 GCF_964672035.1 Arcicella sp. | reverse complement strand
TGCTTATGGATAGATTTTACTTTATATTTCTCTTCATAAGCTACACAAAATAAGTAAATAGTGATGATTTCTTCATCACTGATTTGACCTTCTTGCCCATTAGGGCTAAATCGCTGAACATTCCAGCGAAGATAGTCGTTATACTCTTCACAGACGTAAAAGTATAACTTGATAAGTAGGAGTTCGTGCATGAAATCCTAACTCAATTTAAACTACGTCTGTTTTTTTTTGAATTATTTAACCCCTGATTCGCATAACTCATAAATATTAATTTTTCTTAGTGTCTAAAAACTATTCAAATTGAAAAGCAAAATAGGTACAAGTTCCCGTACCAGTATTTCGGATACCGTGAAGGCTATTAGACTGTAAAAAAATAATGTCCCCCACTTTTGCATCATACCAATTGCCGTCAATGGTTTCTTGGGCTTGGCTTGTGGCTTCATCTTTTTGGCTATTTACCAAAAAGATTATTTCAGCGGCCTTGTGGGTGTGGGCAGGGTGGCTCATCAATCCAGCATTTAAGGTCGTAGTGTGCATTTCCAAGCGTTTGTTCATGGATGTGGGGCGATTAAAAAAGTCTTTTCTACCACCTTTATCATGGGGTTTAAAAGCTACTTCATCCCAATTGAGCATCAATGAACCACCCGCTTTTTTACCTCTTTCAAGGTCAACTGGTAGCACCGAATTAAACTGAAAAACGTAATAAGTGGTATTGCCATCGCTTCTATTTTCAGTTTCACGCAAATCGTTCGACATAATTAAAGCCATTCCACCTGCTTTCAAAACCTTTGTTTTACCTTCGATGGTTACCGTCAATTCTCCTTCTTTTACAATGATTAATTCTTCATTCTCTTGCGTATAAGCCTCTTTTTTCATTCTGCCTTTTGGTAAAAGCGTACTGGCATGAACCTTAAAAAGGTTAAAATCGGGCGTGGTGCCTTCTAAAATCTGGCGAGCTTCACCCTGAGGTCTTTTAACTGCTGTCAAATCGTTCCAATAATAAACTTTAGATTCCATGAGTTTGCTTTGTGAAAAAGCTAAACTTTGAAACAAACAAAATAGAAGAATTAGCCTTTTCATATTTACTGAAGTTAAATTTTATTAAAAACTACCATAATTGATGTACTGATTTTTTGATGTATTTATCGTAAACAGCGTTGATATTAAATAATTGTTCTTCGCTCAATGCTGGATAATCTAACGAGGCTAAATTGGCCGTTACTTGCTCAGGTTTTGAAGCTCCAGGAATAATTGTCGTGACCGCTTCATGTTGTAAAATCCAACGTAAAGCCATGGGTGCGAGATTGTTATCATTAGGAAAAATAGCTTTTAATTCCTCCACTGCGGCAAGTCCAGTTTCATAATCAATCCCTGAAAATGTCTCGCCCTTATCAAATTGTTCACCATTCCGATTAAAATTCCTATGGTCGCCCGATGTGAAAGTTGAGTTGCTTGAAAACTTGCCCGTCAATAATCCACTTGCCAAAGGAACTCTCACAATTACCCCCACATTTTTCTTTTGTGCTTGCTCGAAAAACAATTCTGCAGGACGCTGACGAAAGACGTTGAAAATAATTTGTACGGAAGTAACATTCTGATATTCAATACTTTTTAAAGCTTCTTCCACTTTCTCAACGCTGATGCCGAGGTTCAAGATTTTGCCTTCGTCTTTTAATCTATCAAATAACTCAAATATTTCTGGACGATAATAAACTTCCGTGGGGGGACAATGCAATTGAATCAAATCTAAGGTTTCGAGTCCCATATTTTTGAGACTATTTTCCACAAATTTTCGTAAAACTGCGGGTTGATAAGCTTCATTGGTGTGCGGATTGAGCTGACGACCACATTTTGTAGCCACATAAATCCGTTCTGAACGACTTTTTACAAATCGCCCAACGGCTTTTTCACTTTCGCCATCGCCGTAAACATCGGCTGTATCAATAAAATTAATGCCCGAATCAACGGCAGCATTTAATATTTCATCGGCCGTAGTGTGGTTAAAATCATCACCCCATTTTCCGCCAACTTGCCAAGTGCCAAGGCTGATTTCTGAAATTTCAAAGCCTGTTTTTCCTAATGTTTTATAATTCATGTTTCAAATGTATATGTATAAAAAAATTCTTTTGTCCTGATTTATTTTTTAAGAAAGAAAACCTCATAAATGAAGTTTATTAGACTATACATATTACGTTTTTTTATCTGCGTAAATCCGCAAAATCTGCGTCATCTGTGTTCCAACCATTCGCTGAAAGCGAATCCTTTTATTTTCTCAAAATCTTACTCACAAAATCCCAAGCCACAACTCCCGCCGTTACCGAAATATTCAAGGAGTGTTTTGTGCCGTATTGCGGAATTTCTAAGCAAAAATCAGCCTGTTCAACCACCGATTGATTTACGCCAAAAACTTCATTGCCAAATACGAACGCATATTTTTGATTTTCTGCTGGCTCAAAGCTAAGTAAAGAAACACTATTTTCTACTTGTTCCACTGCGGCCACAATTACGCCCTCCGACTGCAATTTTTTTACGAGTGTAAGCACATCTTCCACGTGTTCCCACACAACGGTTTCATCCGCACCCAAAGCCGTCTTTTGGATTTCTCGATGCGGAGGCGTTGCTGTGATGCCGCACAAATAAACCTTTTCAACCTTAAAAGCATCACTCGTTCTGAATACCGAACCGATGTTATTCATACTTCTAATATCATCCAAAATTAAGGTGTACGGGAATTTTTCAACCTCTTTAAATTCCTCCGTGGAAAGACGATTCAAATCGTCCATTGATAGTTTTTTCATCTAAATTTTATTGTTTCTGCTTTTTATTAAACGGAAGTCGGCCTTCAAAAGCACGACTTCCGTCATTTGTAATTATATTTTCATTTTACCTTAATCCCTTCAATTCCCCATCAACAAATTGTTGCCATTTTTGTTGTCCCACAACATTAACACTGTGATTACTTTCATCGTCATATTCCTTTTGTAAACGGTTCATTTCTCGGTACATTTCGATAAAAAGTATCTGCAATTCACTGTCGTAATTATCAACTGTTAAAATCGATTTTGCTTTTTGTTTAAAGCGTTCTACCACAATTTTTGTCAAGTCAAAATGCACTTGTTCATGAGCGATGCTGTAGTCAGAAAGACTGGTTGATGAGGTCCAAGAGCCACTTTTTAGCATATAAGCCTTCATTTGGAGATTGATGGTTAAGATGCCATTTTCTAAATGCAATGGCGCAATGTATTCAAAGTTATTGAAAATTTGGGCTGAGTATTTTGATGTTTTTGGCATTATTCCTGTAAAGTCTGACCACGTCATTTTGCGAATAGGCGACCAAAAAATAGTATCACCCTTTTCAGGATTTTCAATTTGATAATCCGAATTGACAACCAATCTTACTGCTTTTATCAATTTGGAATTTTTGTCATAATTTTCTTCCATCCATTCATCAAAATACATGACTGATTTTTCGATTACTTTGCTCAATAAAGTTTCGTAATTATTATAATCTCCCTGCGTCCGATTGAAGGTTATGGCCGTTTGAAAATCAGTTAATTCTATCTCCGTTGTATCCCGCTGGAAACTATACGAAACCCTGATTCTGCATTTTCCTGTAATTTTTACAGTTGTCAGATTTTCAATAATTGACAACTCTTTGATTTTAAAGGTGATAGGGTAATCGGATGAGTCTTTAATGATTGATTTTGAAAAATAATTTTGCACTGATTTAAGCGTTCCTCCACTCAATTTTAAGCTTTTTTCGGTTTGATTTTCTCCATAAATTACTCCAATTTTAGCTTTATCTTTTCGTTCATCAATCACATTTGAAAAGTAAAAATTATGGGGTTTATGCCTGACAGATTCATATTTCAACGATATCCATTTATCTGTATATTGGGCAAATAGGAGGGATGACTTACAAAAAAATATGGACAGAATAATCAAAAAATGCGTGTTTTTTTTATATTTATTCATATCTTGTTACAAATTAAAATTTAACGTAATAATTATGTCAGTATCACAAGAACAACACAACGATAGTAACGAACTTTCAACCGCACAATTGGTGATTATGTTCCTTATTTTCTCATTTCTTTTAATATGGTTGGGCGATACTTTCACCGCCATAGTAGGTATTTTAGGAGAAATAATAATTTTTATTTTTGCTTACAACGAGAAACATAAATTGATTGATTAGAGCATTACTATCTACAAAAATAGCCGAACAGTCTGACTGTTCGGCTATTTTTATTTAAAAGAATAGAATATTTAAAATTCAAGTTGCGCTAATACTGCGTGAAGGTCGGAGGCAAAACGACCGCCCCAAGTATTACTCAAGGTGGCGTGCTTAAGCACCTTTATTTTATCGGTATTCAAGAAAATATAGTCAATCAATCTGCCTGCAATTTCTTTAGACTCAAACCCATTAAAAGTGCTTATTGGGCCAAAATGGAGCTGTTTTGTTACTTTTTGAGCATCAATTAATCCTTCGTTAATAATGATTGTTGGCTCTTCTTGGGGAGTACTGTTAAAATCTCCTGTTAAAATTACGGGGATTTTATGATTAATCGCCTTAATTTTAGCCACCAACATTTTAGCACTTTCACGCCGAGCCACTTGACCAATATGGTCGAAATGCGTATTGAAAACGTAAAACATCTTTTTCGTTTTATTGTCCTTAAATTTAGCATAAGAAACAATTCGATTTAAAGCGGCGTCCCAACTTTTACTGGGCTTTTCGGGCGTTTGACTCAACCAAAAAGTATTACTTTCCAAGACCGTATATTTATCTTTTTTGTAGAAGATTGGCGAGAATTCTCCGCCTTCTTTGGCATCATCACGCCCAACGCCTACGTACGCATACTTGGGAAGAAGTTTGGTTAAATCTCTGATTTGTCCCACCAAAACCTCTTGCATTCCGCAAAGATCCGCTTCGTAAAACTCAAGCATACTGCTAAGATTTTCTTTACGTTTAGCCCATTGGTTTTCTCCATCCTGAATGGTTTCCATTCGGATATTAAAAGTCATAATGGTTGTTTTTTGCTGAGAGAAACTGCTGAAAGTTGTACTTAATAAAAGTAATAGTAGATAAAATGTTCTTTTCATAATTTGTCGATTTTTTCAACAAAACTATCAATTTTAGCTGGTATTTCTGTCGGTTTATACCTTTTCGTTGTATTTTGGGTCAAAGTCCACCATCCACTGAACCCCAAATTTGTCGGCAAACATTCCAAAGTAATTACCCCATGGGCCGTATGCTATTGGCATTTCAACTTTACCGCCTTCTGAAAGTCCGTTGAATAATTTATCGGCTTCTTCTTTGCTTTCTGCATTAATTGAAATGGTATTTCGGTTGTCATTTTCCGTTACTTGTCCCATAATTTCGATCACATCGCTACCCATTAACGCACTACTTTTACCGGTTGGCAAGGCAATGTTCATAAGTTTATTGGCATCATTTTCTGGTATTGGATATTCAGGACTTGATAGGTCTTTGTAACGCATAATTTTTGCGAACGTCCCGCCAAATACTGATTTGTAAAAGGTAAATGCTTCTTCGGCATTCCCGTTGAAGTGAATGTAAGGATTGATAATTGCCATAATTTTTATTTGTTAAATGGTTTACACTCTTTCTTTTGAAAGCAAAAATCATTTTTGCGATAAAGTTGCCAATACTTCTTCCAAATTTTTCATTGACATCGTAAATCCTTCCTTGAAGCCCATTTCAATCATCTTCTCTAAGCGGGCAAGGGATTCATTGTAAATAGTAATAACCACTTTTGTTATGCCGTTTTGTTCGCTGAAATTATAATCCCAATCAGACCCTGGCAATTCAGGGTTTTCATCTTTGTCGGCAAAAGCATTGTACATTTTAAAATTGGTTTTTGGGGTAATGGAAGTATATTCCTGAATTGACCAACGCTCTATTCCTTCAGGACTTACCATTGCATAAAATCTTTTTCCACCAACTTCAAAATTCATATATTTTGTTTTGGATTCCCAAGGTTTAGGAGCAACCCATTGGTCAAGTATTTCTTGCTTGGTAAAGGCATCCCAAACCAACGAAAGTTCGGCCGCAAATTCTCTGGTTATGACAACCATTTTTGTCGATTTGTCAGCGGTAAAATCAAATAGCAAATTGTTTTTCATTTTTTCTGTTCTTTAATTGTTGCTAATACATTGTCAAGTTGATTAAATTGAGTTTCCCAAATTTTCCTAAATTGGGCTAACCAATTGTCTATTTCTTGCATTTTTGGGGCATTAAAGTGATAATAAATTTCTCTACCAGCATGCTCAGGCTTAATCAATTCGCATTGCTGTAATACTTTAATATGTTTTGATACTGCTTGTCGGCTCATATCAAATTTTTCTGCCATGGCATTTGGCGTTAATGCTTGAATAGCAATTAAAGTTAAAATAGCCCTACGTGTTGGGTCAGCTATGGCTTGGAATATATCTTGTTTCATTTTTAATAATTAATTACGCAACTAATAGGTTGCAAATATATGTGCAACTTTTTAGTTGCGCAAATTTATTGGCAATTATTTTTGTCGAGGTAAAATGTCGGGAATTTTTTTGGTTGTTGGAGGAAGGGTCTTTTTATTTCCGTGGCTTGTGTTTCACAGGGGTCGAAGCGTAATAGTGTTTTTTACCCGTGGGGGTTGTGTAAAAGTTAAAGGTTTATAAGTCAAAAATTTTAAGCAGAAATATCATTTCGTAAAACAAGAAATTTCCAAATAATATATTTCCAAATAAATTCTAAAAGAATATTTCGGAATATTATTTGGCGCAAAATACTTTAAACGCTATACTTTTTACACAACCCCCACGGCTTTAAGCGACTTCTTTTAATTCTATCATTAAATGGCATTTTTTAGTAATCTTGTCCAAGTAGTTTTTGTTTTTTCAAAGTCATTATGATGCTTAGTTACATTTTTTCTATATTTTTCAAATTCAATTAATATTTTGTGGAATTCTTCCGTTTTAAAGTAAGCACATAATTTTGGAATTGTGTATTTTAAACTTACTTTCATTGTCGTCATTATTACTTCAAAATTTTCTCTGTCTGTTGTGTATACTAACAAAGGCTTATACCTTACCCAACCAATTGTGGCATTTATAAAACGCATCAGTATTTCATTACTTGTATTTTCTATGGGTTTTAATTCAACGGGTAATACGCCATTTAATAAATTATTATACATAGAGAAACCATCGTGAAATGCATAGCAAGGAACTTTTACAACCTTTAAATTGGTCAATGCCGTACTCATAAAAGTATCTTCGCCTCTCGCACCTGGTGGGTTATAAAATGGAGGAAACTTGTGATAATTTTTTAAATTAAAACAGAGATTTGCACCCGAAATAAACTTCATTCCATTGGTTTCATTTACTTCGTAAGAAATCGGATTATTCAAAATAGTTTCATCTGAATATGTTACTCCCTTATGGTTTATAATCACTTGTTTCATTTTATCCCAAGTAATAATATCGTTGCTTAATGCTTCAATAAACAATTTAAAATCATTTTCGGTAAGAATATCGTTAAACTCCAAATAAGGGATTGGCGAAATATAACCACAATGCAAGCCATGAGTTATGTCAGCATCATCATTGAATTTTAGATGTGTGCTTAAAATACTTTGACCCATCCATAATAATTTGCCATTATTATTCTGGTAGGTAGCCAACGGATATTCATCATCGTCAATGAAAAGGAGTTTATCCATTTTTTGTTTTATGGCAAAGTAGGTTATAATGTTTCTTTTTTTAGCATAACCTTCACCAAAAAGCAAATTACAGTCTTCGGCACTAATCGTATTATTATCAGTCAGAGCCAATTGCTCAATTTCGCTATTTACTTCGTTTACTCCATAAAAATGAATGGAATCCACTAAATCTTTTAATTCTTTTGGTACTTTCTTATAGTCGTTGGTATTGGTATTTTTATAACGCAAGTCGTAAGAGACAAAGACATGAATTCTAACATTTTTATTTTCTATTAGCCCGTGTTCGAGCCAATTGTTTATGTAAGTTTTTAATACGTTTTGAAATAGTAATCGACCTGTAACAAATCCAATTCCAATATTAACTATTTTTTTATCATTCATTATTGATTCTCGTTTAGTGTGTGTAAAGTATGCTGAATGCGTATTATCTTTTTGGCTCATCTACAAACTGTCAATTTGTGGATTATTGCGCTAATAACGGTTAAAATAGGCAAGTGCATATTTTAAAGTAAAAGTAGAACTTTAATTCTAATATGCTATTTTTTTAAGTAAAGTAGTTTAAAGGCTATTAAGTATTAGAGAGTAATTTTATTAGATATCTGTCATTCAAACCTTCTAATTTTCTAATGCTTTACCTGTGGTCAGCGTCTTCACTGACCACGGGTAAATTCACAAAACTTCTTCTCCAAAACCAAGCCAATTTATTAAATGGTAATCCTCAAAATCTTGTCCCATCCAAATCCAAACACAATTCTCTCGCATAAACCATTTAATTAATTTAATTTTGCATTTTAAAACCAATCAAATCGCAAAATAATGATTCATTTCTTCGGAAGTAGCTCCAACACAGTTTTTGCCGTCCAAAAGCAAGACAATTTTTCACAAGAAGACATCAAAAAACTGTATTGGTTATTCAATAGCTCGTCTGAAAATAAGCATACTTCTACTAATTCCAATCAATCATCGCTTGATTCATTTTTCGTTGGGCCACGGGCGGCCATGATTACGCCTTGGAGTACCAATGCCGTTGAAATTACGCAAAATATGGGTATTTTGGGCATCATCAGAATTGAAGAATTTACCGAAGTATCGGAAGATTTTACGAATTTCGACCCGATGCTTTCGCAAAAATATTCGCAACTCAATCAGTCAATTTATACCATCAACGTTCAGCCCGAACCGATTTTCGAAATTGATGATATTGCGGCTTATAATAAAAAAGAAGGTTTATCATTGAGTAGCGAAGAGGTGGATTATCTGAATAATTTATCGGTAAAATTAGCAAGAAAATTAACCGATTCGGAAGTATTTGGATTCTCGCAGGTAAATTCAGAACACTGTCGCCACAAGATTTTTAACGGTACTTTTATCATTGACGGCGAAACCAAAGATTCTTCGCTTTTCAAATTAATCAAGAAAACTTCTCAAGAAAATCCTAACGATATTATCTCTGCTTATAAAGATAATGTTGCCTTTATCAAAGGGCCAAAAGTAATTCAATTTGCCCCAAAAACCGCTGATAAGCCCGATTTTTATACTGAAAAGGAATTTGATTCTGTCATTTCCGTAAAAGCAGAAACTCATAATTTTCCCACAACCGTTGAGCCTTTTAACGGTGCTGCTACGGGTGCGGGTGGTGAAATTCGTGACCGTTTGGCGGGTGGACAAGGTTCTTTGCCATTGGCAGGAACGGCAGTTTACATGACTTCGTATTCTCGTTTAGAGGAAAATCGCCCTTGGGAAAATGGAATGTCGGAACGTGATTGGTTGTACCAAACGCCGATGGATATTTTAATAAAAGCTTCCAATGGTGCGTCTGATTTTGGGAATAAATTTGGGCAACCTTTGATTGCAGGTTCAGTTTTGACTTTTGAACACGAAGAAGAAGCCCGTAAATTAGGCTTCGATAAAGTGATTATGTTGGCGGGAGGTATTGGTTACGGAAAGGAAAATCAAGCCATCAAACAAAAACCAAGCGAAGGCGATAAAGTGGTGATTTTAGGGGGTGAAAACTACCGAATTGGCATGGGTGGAGCGGCCGTTTCTTCGGCTGATACGGGTGCTTTAGGTTCTGGCATTGAGTTAAATGCGATTCAACGTTCCAATCCAGAAATGCAAAAAAGGGCGGCTAATGCCATTCGTGGCATGGTTGAAGCTGACCATAACCCGATTGTTTCAATCCACGACCACGGTGCGGGCGGACACTTGAACTGTCTTTCGGAATTGATTGAAGAAACGGGCGGTTTGATTGACTTGGATAAATTGCCAGTCGGCGACCCAACCCTTTCTGCCAAAGAAATTATTGGCAATGAATCGCAGGAAAGAATGGGCTTGGTGATTGGTGAAAAAGATTTGGAAATCCTCCAACGCATTGCCGACCGTGAACGCTCGCCAATGTATATCGTGGGTGACGTTACGAACAATCACCGTTTCACTTTTCAATCAAAATCAACGGGATTGAAACCGATGGATTTTGCAATTGAAGATATGTTTGGGAGTTCTCCTAAAGTAATTATGGAGGATAAAACCATCGAAAGAAATTATACAGAATTAAATTATTCTGTCGAAAATATTCAAGAATATTTAAATCAAGTTCTTCAATTAGAAGCAGTTGCGTGTAAAGATTGGCTTACGAATAAAGTGGATAGATGCGTGGGAGGAAGAGTTGCCAAACAGCAATGTGCAGGTTCTTTGCAGTTGCCATTGAACAATGTGGGTGTAATGGCATTGGATTTTAAAGGCAAAGAAGGCATCGCTACGAGTATCGGACATTCACCAATTTCTGCCTTGATTGACCCAGTGGCGGGTTCAAGAACTGCTATTGGAGAAGCGCTTTCAAACATTGTTTTTGCTCCTTTAAAAGATAATTTAAAGTCAGTTTCGTTGTCGGCAAACTGGATGTGGGCTTGTAAAAATGCGGGTGAAGATGCCCGACTTTACGAAGCAGTAAAAGGTTGTTCAGATTTTGCGATTGAATTAGGTATCAACATTCCAACGGGTAAAGATTCCCTTTCGATGAAGCAAAAATATCCGAACGATGAAGTTATTGCTCCTGGAACGGTCATTATTTCGGCAGGTGGAAATTGCTCGGATATTACGAAAGTCGTTGAACCTGTGTTGAAAAGAAACGGCGGGAATATTTACTATTTGAACCTGTCGCAAGATTCGTTTAAATTAGGAGGAAGTTCATTTGCCCAAATTCTGAATAAAGTTGGAAAGGAAGTGCCTACCGTTATCAATTCTGAATTCTTCAAAAATGCTTTTAATCTTTTGCAGGATTTAATAAAAGACAATAAAATACAAGCCGGACACGATGTGGGAAGTGGTGGATTGATTACGACTTTATTAGAAATGTGTTTTGCCGAGGTCAATTTAGGGGCTGAATATGATTTGAGTGCTTTGGGTGAAAGTGATACTGTTAAAGCACTTTTCAACGAAAATATTAGTATCATTTTCCAAGCTGATGCAACGGTAGAAGCAATTTTTGCACAAAATAATATTGAGATTTTCAACATTGGAAAAGTGGTGGAAAGTGAGGATGTTTCAGTTATAAATAACGAAGATAATTTTACGTTCAAGGTATCAGAATTGAGAGATACGTGGTACAAAACTTCCTTCCTTTTAGATGCTAAACAGTCTAAAAATGGCATGGCATTGGAGCGTTTTAACAACTACAAAAATCAACCATTAACTTATACTTTCCCTGCTCATTTTGATGGAAAAAAACCTATAATCGACCCAACAAAATCAAGACCAAAGGCTGCAATTATCCGTGAAAAAGGTAGTAATTCTGAACGAGAAATGGCTAATGCGATGTATTTGGCTGGTTTTGATGTAAAAGATGTTCACATGACAGACTTGATTTACGGTCGTGAAAATTTGGAAGACATTCAGTTTATTGGTGCGGTTGGTGGTTTCTCAAATTCGGATGTTTTGGGTTCGGCAAAAGGTTGGGCGGGTGCATTTTTGTACAATGAAAAAGCCAATATAGCGTTGAAAAACTTCTTCAAAAGAGAAGACACGCTGTCGGTAGGAATTTGTAATGGTTGTCAGTTATTTATGGAGTTAGAATTGATTAATCCTGAACATGAAATTCACGGTAAATTGCACCATAATCAATCGTATAAACACGAAAGTATTTTTACGTCAATCAAGGTTCAAGAAAATAATTCAGTCATGCTTTCTACTTTGGCAGGAGCTACTTTAGGCGTGTGGGTATCGCACGGAGAAGGGAAATTTAACTTATCAAATTCAGAAGAAGATTATCATATTGTTGGGAAATATGGCTACGAAAACTATCCAGCCAATCCAAATGGTTCGGATTATAACACGGCGATGATGTGTGACAAAACGGGCAGACATTTAGTAATGATGCCTCACATCGAACGCTCAACTTTTCCGTGGAACTGGGCAAATTATCCAGAAAATCATCAAGACGAAGTAAGTCCGTGGTTGGAAGCCTTCGTAAACGCTCGTAAATGGGTGGAGGGGAAATAATTAAAGAAGTCAGAATTAAGAACAAGGAATGGAGAATTTAAAAGTGTTTTTTTACTTCTAAATTCTCCATTCCTTGTTCTTAATTCTGAAATAAAAAAGCAACAAAAAAGTCGGTTTTCATGAAGAGAACCGACTTTTTGTTAAACAGGTTGAGGGAATATATTTGTGTGTGTTAGTGAAATTTTATCTGAGAATACCCAATTGTTTCGTTAACTGAACCAATGCAGTAGTATCACGGGCATCCAATTTGCGAATCATATTTTTGCGATGATTGTCAACGGTGTTTGAACTTATAAAAAGCTTTTCACCAATTTGTTTCGATTCATTGCCTTTCATTAATAGTTTCAAAACTTCCAATTCTCTGAGCGTAAAAATATCCTGTTTTTTCAAGACTTTTTCTTTAGAAGAAAACGTTGTTACAAACTGTCCATTATTGAAACTCATACGCCCCCAATATTGATCAGTTGGCTTAATTAAATGGTCAATATCTTGGTCAACTATAAAGCACAAAGTTGGGTAACCTTTTTCGTTAAACTCTAATCCAAAAATTTGCACCATTGTATGGAAAGGGTTTCCACTTGGGCGAAAATGCTTCATTCCGTAGCCATACGCCACAAAGTTTTTCTTAATCTCTTGTGGAGCTTCTCTAATAGAATCAATCATATATTTAAAAAGGGTAGGAATTGAAGACATATTTTCCTTTTCGGGAGTCATTGAACCTAAAAATTCACTGAATCCTTTTTGTATAAATGCTTCAACTGGAATCCCCAAAGCGACGTCCGTGTTAGTGATATATTTGAAGGATAAATCAGTCATGTCCATAATTCCATACACCGCATTTAGGTAAGTAGTGTCTTTGTTGAAGAATCCAATTTCTTGCAAATATTTCTCGGCCGACTTCTCTGAAGTTTCGCCTGAAATTTGATTAACTGCTTCTAAGCATTTACGAAAAAGTTGTTCTAATGAATATTGAGGTTGATTTTGCATGAAATACTAATAATCAATTGTGTTAAACGTTACCATAAATAAACCAGTTGTTGTATCAAGTAGCGCTTCAAAATTAAATGATTATTGTCATAAATTAGCCAAATTGGCTATTTGTTTTTTTTAATGTTTTACTCAATTTTGTGTAGAAATAAATGTTTTCAGATAATTATTTATATGTTGTTACATTAATTTCTTAAATACTTAATCACACAATAATATTAACCACTTTTTTAAAACTTAACCACAATTTATAATTAAGCAAGAAAGATTCATTTATTTTTTTACTTTGAAATCGCATTCAATTGCCACTTCTCAAGTAAATCTTTAAAGCTTTCACAAGAAAACCGAGAAGAAATTTTCGGTTTTCTTGTTTGTAAATAGCTTACAATCAAGGTCTTTTCAATTTTTCTACATCTTCAATTGTATCAATGTCAAAAACACCTTGTGGGAAATCAACCATAGAAATACTATTTTTATAGTGGCTTAAAAACGATTTAGCTCCTCTTTCTCCATTCAAATTCAGCAATTCTGGAAACATAGTTTTATCAAATAACATTGGTACTCCTAACGCTTTTTTATATACGCAGCTTACAATAGGGTTCTGCGAATTTGCAAAAACTTGCATCATATTTTGCAAAAGAACTTTTGAAATAAATGGTTGATCAGACAAAAGAATTAGGATTAAATCTGATTTGTCGGCTAATTTTTCTACTCCTACACGGATTGAAGTCCCCATTCCCTGTTGCCAATCAGGATTAAAAACAGTTGAAACTGTATCCTCAAATCTTTCAAGTTTTGGCTTAATCATGTCGGCATTTCCCCCCAAAATAATTAAAATATCTTCTGAAACTGTTAAGGCAATTTCGGTAATTCTTTCAATCAAGGTTTGGCCCTCAAACTCAATTAGTTGTTTGGGATAGCCTAATCGGCTTGAATTCCCAGCCGCAAGGATTAAAATGGAAAGTCTCATCTCGAATATTTTTCTGTTACTTTAAGAAACTTTGGTAGTCATACCATTGTTGCTTAATTTGTAACGAAACACGTTTAAATTTCAATCTAAATTACTAAAATATTTTATGAAAAAGTTATTATTAGCGGCTATACTACTGACTGGTTTTCGGTCGGTTAATGCACAAGTTTTCTCGGGTACGCAGGAAGTAGAGAAAGCCAACAAAGAAGGTCTTTACACATCCGTTGCCGTTGACGATAAATACGTCAAACAGGCATGGCAAACAGAATTAGCCAAATACGGCAAAGTGGAATCGGGTAAAAGTGGGGCTTACAGAGTTAATAATGTCATCATGCCAACCATCTCAGGCGACCCAGTGATGTTAGTAAGTAGAATAACAACTGAAAAAGGACGTACTAAAATATTTATGTCGATTGGTACAGGAGAGGAGGTTTACGTGGGTGGAACGCATCCTAAATATGCCGCTGCTGAGAAAATTTTGAATGATTTTGTGGAAGTAATTAACCTGCAAGAAGGGGTAAGAACCGAAGAAAAAGTAATGGAAGATGTTACGGATAAACAAAAGAAAACCATCAAAACGGGCGATAAATTAGTTCGTGCTATTGAGGATAATAAAAGAGACAAAGAGAAACTTTTAAAGAGAATTGAAGAGAATAGAATAGAATTAGAAAAATTGTTGACCGATGTGGAACAAAACAAAAAAGACCAAATTTCGATGGGTGAAAATGTGAATGTTCAAATGAAGAAAGTGGAAGAAGCAAAAGCCAAAGTTCCAAAGCAGTAGTATGTAGCACGGTTCTCCTGAATCGTAAAATTTATATTTATCAGAATCCTTCATGAGTTTTACTTATGAAGGATTTTTTTGTGTACCACAATGCTTCAGAATCGTAAATAATGTGAAGAGTTGTTTTATATAATTTGCGATTCTGGAGAATCGTGGTACATAAAATCTCTATAATCTAAAATTGCCATTCTTAATTCCTACTTACCGTTCATTTATTTCCCAATTGCCGTTCGTGAAACTCGTGATATCTTTCAGACACCAAACAAGGTACTATGTATTAAAGAGTAGTTTTCCGCCAATCTTTATTAGAAGTTAAAAGATTAAAATATATAATATAAATTTCTCTAAATCAATTAGTTATACAAAATTTAAACAACAGAATCCATGAGTCAGACATTGTATCGCATACCTTCAAAAGGACAATTAGGAGGTGTAGCCGCAGGATTAGCAGAACGTTTCGGCATTGATATTGCCGTGATGAGAGTGCTCTTATTTTTTGGATTAATATTCACACACGGTATTTTCCTCTGGATTTATATTATCTTGTGGGCATCATTGCCCGTACAACATTCGCTGTTCGCAGCCCGATGGCAAACAGCTTCGGTTGATGCTAATAACGATTCAACTTTTAACGAAACACTAACGAACATGAAAAAAGATTCAAACAAGGTTTGGGGGATTATTTTAATAGTCCTCGGTACAATTTTCCTTTTAGACGAATGGATTCCAGATTTTGATTTTGGAAAATTCTGGCCTTTAATCCTGATTGCTGTGGGTGGTTATATCATCTTTAGAGACAAGGATAAAATTGATTTTAATAATAAAGATACAAATAACCTCTAAATCAGTTATTAGTAATTAGTTATTGGTGATTCGTATTTGGGTATTCTAAGTATAATTTTATAGGATATAATGATAACTATTAATCAATAACTAATCTCTGATAACCAATACAAAATGAACTCAAAAAGTCTCTTCTCGGGCGGGATTTTAATCCTGCTTGGTATCTTATTCTTGGGAAAAGAATGGGGTTGGTTTCACATCAATTGGCACGAAATATCCCGTTTATGGCCGTTGTTGTTGATATATCTTGGTCTAATTGCCCTATTGGGAAAAAGTAATAGTTCGGCGACGGTTATCACAATTGTACTTTTGTGCATCGCCATTCCTACGGTTTTAGTGAGGAGTTGCCAAGAAAGAGTGGGTACTGCTTTCAACAAAAATGGTATTCATATTGACATGGATGACGATGACGATCAGGATGATAATGACAACAACGATGACAACGATGAAGATACGAGTTTCAAAGGCTCAAATCAGCAATTGAATTCACCGATGAGTGCGGAAATTAAAAGCGCTACTTTCAATTTTTCGGGAGGTGCGGCAGAATTTGTAATTGCTGGAACTTCAAAAGATTTAGTGGAAGCGGATGCAAATCTAACTTTTGGCAATATTTCTTTGAAAAAAACGGGTGATTCGATCAATCCTACGGTGGATTTTGCTTTGAGAGGAAAGAAAAATAATATTAATATTGGCGATGATAATGACAATAAAATTAACTTAAAATTGAATTCTTCGGTATTGTGGGATATGAAGTTTGAATTTGGAGCGGGTAAAGCTGACTTTGATTTGAGTGAATATAAAGTCAAAAATCTTTCTATCAAAACGGGATTGACAGAAACGGACGTGAAATTGGGTGATAAAGTTGATAATTTAGACGTAAAAATTGAATCAGGATTGACCGACATTGAGTTTCAAGTTCCTGAGTCGGTGGGTTGTCGTATAGACATTAACGGTGGTTTGAATGACAAAGATTTTGATGGATTTATTCAGAAAAATGGTCATTGGGAAACCCCAAATTATGACAAATCTACCAAGAAAATTTCGCTTAATTTTGACGGCGGTTTGCAGTCTTTGAAAGTTAGGAGGTATTAGGTTTTTTAATGCACCAAAATTAGACCACAGATGATACAGATTTACACGGATTTTAAAATTTTATCCGTGTAAACCTGTAAAATCCCAACTCCGTTGCGGGTTCATCCGTGGTCTAATCGTTTCTCATAGTTTGACACAATTCCACCAAAACCGAATTTGTGCCTTTTGGATGTAAAAAACATACCCATTTATTATCTGCTCCTTTCTTTGGCACTTCGTTCAAGAGTATAAATCCTTCGTTTTTCAAGCGCTCCATTTCCGTTAAAATATCCGCTACTTCAAACGCAATATGATGGATGCCTTCTCCTTTTTTCTCAATAAATTTCGCAATTGGACTTTCTGGATTAGTGGCTTCTAATAATTCAATTTTGGTTTGTCCCGTTTGAAAAAAAGAAGTCATTACGCCCTCAGATTCTACGCCTTCCTGTTTGTAAGGTACTGTTCCTAAGAGTTTTGTGAATAAATTATTTGAAAATTCTAAATTTTTAACGGCGATACCGATGTGTTCAATGTGTTGCATTATTTGTTAGTTAAGTGGATTTGATGGAAGATATATATTAAAAGTTGCCCCTACATTCAATTCTCCCTCGGCAGTAATTATCAATAATTTATTTCACGTTGGCAAGCCTAATGCCCATTCTTGAATATTCTTTTCTGCCGTGTAATTTTTGGAATATTTCAAAGATTTTTTCTTTATTATCCGAATTGATACCAATACTGATGTCAGCAATAGAAATTAGGGTATAGGGTAAAATACCAAAAAGCTCCTTTGTTTAATCTGACCAATTGAAAATATCATCTTGGGAATATGAACCAAAATAACCTAAACTCTTGCCATCCAAGGCAAAAACGTAATATTCTTTCTTTTCTGCGAGTAATTACTTATTCGTCACTCTTTTAAACGATTACTACACACAAACAGGTCGAGGGGTGAGTGGATTGAAACTCCAAATTCCTAATTTGGTGGAATCGATGGCGAATGTAAGTTTTTTTATTTTTTCTAAGTTTTCAATCGCTTCAACTTTTTGGTAGTTTTCACACAGGTTACAAAAACACCCGGTATCTCCGCCAATTCATTATGTACCGGGCTATAACTAAAAGTCCAATAGATATTTTCCATTTTATTATTTCTATAAAGGGTAATAATTGGTCTCCGCTCGAATTGTCTTCATTTCTTGCCAATACATTATCAATGAGAGGTTTTATCTTACTCCATATTTCTTTCCAAAATTCAGAGGCTGGTTCTCTCAAAATTGGTGGATATTTGCCAGTATTACCTATACTTGGGCGAAAAGTTACGTTGTAGAAACAAGTTAATTCAGATTCCCAAAGGAGAAACATGGAAAATTTGGAATTCAAAATAATACTGAGTGTTCTGCGAAGGCTTTGATGCCAACTTTCTGGATTTCTTATCATTGATTTCTTCCAATCTTTTAAATGAATAAGTTCGCCCATTTCTCCGCCACCTTTCAAAAGTTTATACTTTCATGTATCGTTTTTACGCTCATTTTATTCTTCATTTAAGACTTCAAGTTATTAGGTTTTGAGTTTATTCTTCATTTATAAATTTGTAGGAATATAAATATCAAAAGTCGCTCCTCTGCCTAATTCACCATTTGCGGTAATATAACCCTCATGATTTTCAATGATTTTTTTCACAATGGCAAGCCCAATTCCCGTTCCAGTATATTCTTCTCTTCCGTGTAAGCGTTGAAAAATTTCAAAAATTTTCTCTTTATAATCCGAATTAAAACCAATACCATTGTCTGAGATAGTGAGATGATAATAGGTCAAATTTGGGATTAATCTTTCAAAATCCATTTCCGAACCTTCCGAAATCTCACAGAATAATTTTATAATAGGCGCTTCATTCGATTTTGCAAATTTGATTGAATTACTAACAAGATTATAAATAAGTTGTCGGAACTGAAAAGGAATTACTTTCACTTTAATCGCACAAGAATCATTTGTTTCAATGATGACTTTATGCTGCTTAAATTCATCTTTCAAATCCTCTTTTATATCCTCTAATATTAATGTTAAGTCTATACTTTCAAACTTGCGGTCGGCGGTTTTGGTGCGTGAATAAGCCAATAGGTCTTGTATGAGTTGTTGCATTCGCTCACCCGCCATTCTCATTCTTCTTAAATAGTCCTTTCCTGTTTCAGATAAATTTTCATTTTCTTTTTCTAAAATACGACTAGCAAAAGTTTGGATTTTTCTTAACGGTTCCTGTAAATCATGACTCGACACATAAGCGAATGCTTCGAGTTCTTTATTCATTTTTTCCAGTTCACCGTTTTTATGAATCAAATTATCTTTTGCGATAGATAGCTCTTTTGTTCTTTCATTAACTTGTGTTTTTAATTCTTGCGAGAAACTTTTTTCGGTGTGGATGTCCATAAATGCGCCAATCCATTTCACAATATTATGATTATCATCAAAAAGAGGTACACCACTCACCGTAAACCATCTATATTTCTGATTTCTACTTTTAAGTCTCACATCATATTTGTAGGTATCACCAGTAGCCAAACAATGACTAAATGCCTTGTTAATACCCTCAATATCATCGGGATGAGTAATGGATGCCCAATCTTCCGCCGTTAAAGGTTGAACGCCGGTGTATTCCTCCCATTTACCTGAAGCATATTCCGCATTTCCCTTTTCATCGGTTGCCCAAACCAAGGCTGGAAGCGTTTCCGCCAGCATTCTAAATCTTTCTTCGCTTTCTTCTAAGGCAAATAGTTGCGTTTTTTGACGATGAATATTGATACCAGTTCCTATAAACCCCGCAAATTTATCCGCTTCTTTTCGAGCTACTACTTTAAAAAATATCCATTCGAATGCGTCCGTACTGGCATTTTTTATACGACATTCAAATGTAAATGATTCTTGTCGAGCAGCGCCATTCCTATAACTTTCGTAAACAATAGATATATCATCAGGATGAATAATGTTTTCCCAAGCTTTTCCCGTAAATTCAGTATAATGCGGTATTCCTATAAAGTTAAGGAACTCAGTATTTGCATATAAAACATTTATGTTATCATCCGTGAGCCATATCCACATAGGAGCTTGGTCGGAAAGCATACGGAAATTTTTCTCACTCTCTTCTAATTTTCTCTGGGCAAGCACTTGTTCAGTAATATCCTGTCCTGTGCCACTAAACCGATAAACATCGCCATGTTCGTCAAAAAGAGCTTTGCCTTTTGCCAATAAAATGCGTTCTTGTTTCGTAAAGGGATTAATAACTGTATGTTGCATTTCGTAGTTTCCATCAGACCCCCGTGTCATGGCCGCTTGCATGGCATCAATCGTTTTTTTTCGGTCTTTTTCAATAATACTACTAAGTGCTATGGGGGCATCTACTTCATTTTCGGGTATTAAACCAAACCAATCTTTCAGTTGCTGATTATAAATAAAAACATGAGAATATGGGTTCAAATCCCACGTTCCCAGACTGGCTGCGCTGATAGTAAACTTCAATTGTTCTTGGCTTTCTTCCAAGTTTTTTAGGGCTATTACTTTATTAGTTGTCTCCGAGCAAGTAACAAAAACACCCGTGGGTTTACCAGATTCATCATTTACGGCACTATAACTAAATGTCCAGTAGACATCTTCCATTTTGTTGTTTCTAAAAATTGGCAACAATTGGTCTTCGCTCCAGTTGGCTGGTTGACCTGCCAAAACATTGTCAATTAAAGGTTTGATATCACTCCATATCTCTTGCCAAAAATCTTCACCACGGCCACCTAAAATGGCGGGATGTTTGCCATCATTTCCCAAACTGGGGCGATAGGCATCATTATAAAAGCAAATTAATTCAGGACCCCAAAAGAGAAACATGGGGAATTTGGAATTGAGGATAATACTTAGGGTTGTACGAAGACTCTGGGGCCAAGTTTTAGGATTTCCGATGGCAGTTTCATGCCAATCTTTCTGTTGGATTAATTGGCACATTTCACCTTCATTTGGCAGAAAACTTATTTTTTTTTTAGAGGTAATGCTATTCATATTTAGGTAATTTGAATTAAATACAAAAACGTCGATAAAAATCCTTTTATCGACGTTAAAGATAACAAAATATTGTTAATACTTATGAATAACTCAAACTGTATTGCGCCAAAACATCATCGGGTACACCTTCCCAACTATTTGGTCGGTTACCTACGTAGCCCATATCTTTATGCCCCATTTCGGACGAATAAAAACCCGTTGCCGTCAAATTTCTCATTAATGAAAAGAAATTTACGCCTTGCGAGAATTCGGGTTTCGCTTTGTTTGGATAAGCAATGTCATCCACAATATTGATTTGTTCTTTCGGTGAAAGCGAAACAAAATCTTTCCCAAATCGTTTAATTGACGTTGAATCCAACCAACGCAAACCACCACGCACGGGCGTTTTGAATTCAGGTTTATCTTTCACAATAAACTCAATAAAACCCGTTACGCCCGACTGTGAGGCACTTCCAGAGAATTTGTCGGCAGGAATAATAATGTCCGAAAGAACGGTAATCGTTTTTAATTCATGTTCCGTCAAAAATTTTTCTGCCATCAATTTAGCATCTCTTTCAGCTTCGTCTTTGGTTCTGCCATAATTTAATTTTGGCAAACCTCCTGCTACTTTTGCTTTGGGCTTAGGTTTTGGGCCATCCAACATTTCACCCGCCAAAGCATCGGTACTCATCACCGCCATTCCAAGCGATGAAAGCCCTATATTTTTTAGAAAATCTCTTTTTTTCATGATTTTAGAATGGAATGCTGATGACGCCGATGCTTCGTAACGCAGATTTTTTGTTTTGGGATTAACACACTCAAAGTAATCTTAATGAAAAAGTATTTAGTATCATGGATAAAAAATCCTCTTAAATCTGCGTTGCGAAGCATCGGCGTCATCTGCGTTCCATATTTATTCGTTTACAAATTCCCCATTTTCTTTTGTTCGATAATATAATTTGAAGTACGAGCCGATAAAGCCAAAATCGTCCAAGTAGCATTTTTATCTCCTTGCGAAACAAACGGAGCTGCATCGGCCACAAATAAATTCTTTACGTCGTGTGCTTGACAATTACTGTTTAACACCGAAGTTTTAGGGTCATTTCCCATACGGGCCGTTCCTACTTCGTGGATGATTTTCCCAGGGTCAGCCAAACCATAATTGGTTTTAGCATCAGGTTTTTTGCCCAAAGCTTCACCACCCATTTCGTGAATTATTTGTTCGAAAGTATCCTGCATATGTTTCGCTTGCTTAATTTCATAATCTGACCAAGTATAATTAAAACGCAAGACAGGGATCCCGAATTTATCAACTACGGTCGGGTCAATTTCGCAATAATTGTTATAATCAGGCACGGGTTCACCACGACCAGCCATACCAATATACGCTCCGTAGAAACGTCTATAATCTTCCTTCAATGACGCTCCATAACCTCCAGCAGCCTTTTGGATACCTTCACGAGTTGGATATTTTTCATTTATTCCTTCAATGCCCCATCCAAAACCGTAGGCAGGCATTCCCATTCCGCCACCGTATTCGATGTGATAACCCCTCGGGAAATCCAACTTTTTGTTGTCTAACCACCACGGCGTATAAACGTGCATTCCGCCTACACCATCTTCATTATAACGTTTTCTATCAAAAAGAGCAGGAATAATTGCCGAGCGAGAAGCTCCCGTAGAGTCGTTGATATAACGTCCCACAACACCACTCGAATTAGCTAAACCATTTGGAAAACGACTTGATTTTGAATTCAATAGTAAACGAGCCGTTTCGCCCGCACTTGCCGCCAAAATAACAGTTTTCCCTCTCACAACTTTCTCAGTCATCGTTACGGTATCCACGTAAGAAACCCCCGTTGCCAATCCCGATGTGGGGTCGGTCAAAACTTCACGAGCCATTGCGTAGGTAATCAAGGTCAAATTTCCCGTTTTCATCGCAGGAATCATCAAGACCGAAGACGATGAAAAATCGGCATAAGCCAAACACCCCCGACTACACTGATTACAATAAAAACATGCTCCACGGTCTTTATTGATGGGTTTTGTTAAGATTGAAAGCCTTGAAGGTATTGTTGGAATGCCTAATTTCTTATTGTTTTTTTGCAACATCAATTCATGCAAACGCTGTTTTGGCGGAGGCAAAAATATCCCATCGGGGTTATTGTGCATTCCCTCATTCGTGCCAAAAATGCCAATCATTTTATCAATATAGTCGTAATAAGGCTTCACATCGTCATAGCCAATGGGCCAATCATCTCCCAAACCATCAATGGATTTACGCTTGAAATCATCGGGACCAAAACGGAGTGAAATACGTCCCCAGTGATTGGTCCGTCCGCCCAACATTCTTGAACGAAACCAGTTGAATTTGGTATCTCCTTTGGTGGTATAAGGCTCACCGTCGATTTCCCAACCGCCGTAAGCCGCATCAAAATCACCAAAAGCACGGGTTGAACTTGCACCTCTTCTGGGAGATTCCCAAGGGGCTTTTAATTGCGTAATATATTTAGGATCGGCAGGGTCAAAATACTGCCCAGCCTCCAAAACGCAGACTTTTGCCCCCGCTTTTGTGAGTTCGTGAGCAGCCATTCCACCACCTGCACCCGAACCAATAATGACGACATCATAGACGGTAGATGGGTCTTTTATCTGAAAATCAAACATTGTGTTTTAGGTTAAATTAAAGGAAACTCTTTTAGGAAATGTAATATAAAGTTAAAAAATAGTTGATTTAATGAAGTGTCAATTTTTGAATAAAATTGCATATATTTTGAATAGAATAGATTAAATCTTTAGAAAATAACGAAATTACCAAGCCATACTTTCCTAATGCTTTTAAAATCAAATTTCTTTATTTTATTACTCGAATATATCCTTTTTTGTCATATTTGTGTTGATTATTTTTGAGAAAAATAAAAAAAAGGCTTATCTCTTAGTTGAAACCAAATAAGATAACCCTTTGTAAAAAATCGGTTTCAATAATTATTGGTTAACTCTCACTCCAGAGCCAGTTCCTTGTGTCAACTCTCCTCTTAAATCCAGTTTTTTTGTTTCTGCTTGATAGCCATTTGGTAAAATTACGGTATGTCCATTTTCAATAATGGTATCGTAGGCGGAGGTAGGTATTTGCCCGCACGACCATGTGGATGGAACGTTCCAATTTCCAGATTGCACACTCGATGTCTTTCCTAATTGACAAACAGTTATTGTAGCATTTCCTGATATTGTTCCTATTCCACAATTACTGGCAACAGTTGTAATTGTGTAGGTTTTGACAGTAGTGGGAGAAACACTCTTAGTAACAGATGAGAGAGAAGTTCTTTGACTCGTAGCTACATCAGAAGTTTGATAAGACCAAGCATTTCCACCCGTAAAATTAAGATTCAGATTAACTTTTTGTCCTGCATAAATGGATGTTGAACCTGTTATATTGGCGGTGATGGGTTCACCAATTTTTATTTCTACGGGGTCGGATTCTTGGGATATGCAGTCACCTTTTTTACCTATGACAGTATATATTCCTGATTGAGGTATTAGTAATTCATTATCATTTAAAAATTTAGTAGATATTATTTGCCCATTTCTATTCCATTGTGTGCTTGTAAATGAATTGTTGGGTAATGAGATTTTTAAATCAGAATAAACTTTTATTACATTATTTTGGCAATTACTTTTTAAGGATTTTATTGGTAAATCTCCAACCTCATAAATTATTGGTTTAGGTAACATTAAAGAAGATATTACGCTGACTGTATCTGAATATCCTGAACAATAAGAGGATGAAACTCTAATTTTATAAATTCCTGGAATTGTTGTAACGATCGTATTATCAGTTTCATTTGATATCAATTGTTCATCTCGAAACCACTGATAAGATACATTAGGAAGGTTTGAATATGGATCAATTAACTGAATAACGGCTGGATTATTATTACAGATATAGTTATCATTCTTTAGTATTAAAGGGCTTAGATTATTACCAACGTCGATTTTAAGGGTATCAGAAGGAATGATAACACAACCCAACGCATTACCTCTTACCGTATATTTCCCACTGCTACTTACATTGATGCTATTGGAAATAGTATTATGATTTATAAGAATATTATCCTTATAAACGTCAATATTTATGCCTTCGTATGGCTTAAATATTGAGATAGATGTCTGCATTCCTTCACATATTTTTGAAATACTTGTTGTAAAAAGCGCTAATGATAATTTGATAGTGTCCACTTTTATAAAGTTTATTGCATTTGATAAAACTGTGCAATTTCCTTGGGTTAAAGCCATTGTGTATATGCCTTCAGTTTGAATGCTATAAAGCTTGCTGTCGGTTTCATTTTGTATATTCAACCCATTTTTTTTCCATTGGTAAGAATAAGGTGCAAGATTATTACTATTAAAATCAAAATATGTTGTACTATATGCATACCCGGCTATTTTGGAGCCGCATAATTGATTTCCATTTCTTATAGTTCTAATTTGATTATTTAAAAGAGTGCTAAACACAACAGAATCCAGAGGCGTAGAATAAGTTGAATCCTCAGTTAAAACAATACATTTATCTGTCACATTTACCGAATATTTTCCAGTTTGATTTGTAATCAAAGTATCTTTCGTTTCCCCCGATAATAAAAAACCATTCCTTTTCCATTGGTAATTTGCACTATCACTAAAATAACGATTTCTAAATACTATTGAGCTTCCTGTACATTGATAAATATTGCCCATTCTAACCACTTTTGAACTTGCGGAATTTACTGTATTAATATTTAATGATTTAACTATACTATTACACCCAATTTTTTGACATTTGGCTGTATATGTACCCGATTCGGTTATTCGTAATGATTGGTTATTGACTTGAACAATCCCATCTTTTTCCCATTGGTATGAACCTCCAATTTGATTTACATTTATAATACTTGTCAAAGAAGACCCTTTACAGATAAAAGCATCATCTATTTCTTTTCCAACTATATTTTTTACAGAAATAATCATTTGTTCTCCGTTTGTTACAAGATTGATACTTAGGTTACTTGTAATAGCAGGAGTTGCACTCATAATCTTTAACTTATAATTAGTTCCAGCAGAAAGATATGTTGGAAATGAAACAGTTATAGGACTAACCATTCCTTGCCCAATCTGAGTTTGAAAACTAAAACTTCCAGAAGAATTTGATAAATAAACCCTAAAAACAGTCCCCGCAGGCAAATCAGTAGTAAAAGGAACGGCTAATGAACCACTTGGGCAAAATGAAGTAGTCCCTAAACTGCCAAGTGTAATTGTTTGAGAAAATGAGGTGTTAAAAACAAAAGATAAAAGGGCAGAAAAGAAAAGTGAAAGGTAGATTTTTTTCATTGATGGTAAAATTATTAATTGTGGAGATTGTGAATTAATAACTAAGATAATCAGATGATTTTAAAAAACAAAAAGTCAGTCTTGGGAAAGACTGACTTCGTTAACTTTAGTGGAAAACCTCAATTTGCCAACTTACTATTTTTATATCCATAAGAGAAATAAATCGCTAAACCAATCGCTAACCATACCAAGAAAATTGTCCAATTCATCACGCCTAATTCGGTCATTAAATAAAGATTGGTCAAGATTCCTAAGACGGGTAAAATGGAAAATTTGTGTTGATAAGCTAATACTGATAAGATTGCCCAAACCAACCAAAAGACAGCTAAAAGAGGTTTTAAAGCTATTTCGGAAGTAAAATCATTAGCGTAAATTGCATAACTGAATGTAATAATCAATAGTCCACCCACTAAATACTGCCCATTCAAATAAGGGATTTTAAACTTTGCATCTTTCGATAAACCTTTATAGTCCAAGTATAAAACGCCGCCACAAACCACAATAAAGGCAAAGAACGTTCCTACACTTGTTAAGTCTGCCACCAAACCCATATCCAAAAACATCGAAGGAATAGCTACTAAAAAACCCGTAACAATCGTTGAAAAACTTGGCGTTTTGAATTTCGGATGAATTTTAGAAAAACGTTTCCAAAGCAATCCATCACGACTCATTGACATCCAAATTCTGGGCTGTCCCATCTGATAAACCAACAAAGCACTCGTAATGGCAACCACCGCAGAAACCGAAATAACCCCCGCTACAAAATCAAGATTTACTTTTTGGAAAACGTATGCCAAAGGGTCATCTACTTTGAGTTCAGTATAATTAACCATGCCTGTCAAAACCAGCGTAATCATCACGTATAAAACCGCACAAATCACCAAGCAATAAATCATCGCACGGGGCAAATCTCTTTGTGGATTTTTACATTCCTCCGCCATTGTGGAGATAGAATCAAAACCAATGAATGCGAAAAATACTAAAGCAACTCCTTTCAAAACACCCTTTGAACCATTGGGCGCAAATGGAGTCCAATTATCAGGTTTAACATAAAATGCCCCTACACAAATAACCAGTAAGATAACGGCTAATTTTAGAGCTACTAAGAAGTTACTTACATTTCGAGACTCTTTCACACCCACATAAACTAATGCTGTTACTAACATCGTAATTACGCCCGCAGGTAAATCAATCAAAAAATGGATGCTCCCAATCACAGGAGCGTTGATATATGCCTGAGCCGCTGCAATATCGCCCCCAACCAGTTTTTCAGTCTGACTTAATAAAAACGCTCGATGAGCAGTTCCGTAATCAAAAGTTAAAAAATCTGGAAAAATTATCCCGAATCCTCGGAGCATAGAAACAAAATATTCCGACCAAGAAATGGCTACTACCATATTGGAAACGGCATATTCTAAGATTAATGCCCAACCAATAACCCAAGCGAAAATTTCCCCAAATGATACGTATCCATAGGTATAGGCACTCCCCGAAACGGGTACCATTGAAGCAAATTGTGCGTAGCAAAGTGCGGTGAAAACACAGGCAATCGATACAAAAAGAAAAAGTAACGTAACGGCAGGACCACCGTCAAAACTGGCACGTCCGATGGTACTAAAGATTCCTGCCCCAATAATTGCGGCAATACCAAATGAAGTTAAGTCTCGGACTCCTAAAATTTTATTTAGCCCAGACTCACCGTGTGCGTCCTCGCTTTGTTTTAAAACATTGGAAATGGATTTTCGTCTAAAAATAGATTTTTCTGGCATTTAGTTTGATGGATTATTTAGCTTTGAGCCGTGAGCGATGAGCTTGGAGCGATGAGTCGTGGATGATGAGTTTTAGAATTTCTCAATGCTCACGGCTCAAAGCTCAAAGCTGATAGCTAATTTACTCAAAAACTTCAAATAATGCGAAAGCAAATAGGAGATGTTTAGTTTTCGGAAAAATCAAATTAACTTTACATTATCAAAATAACCAGCTAAATTAAATCCTTATCTGCCTTGAATAGAATGGATTATCCTAATTTATTTGCCTATTTTTAAGCATTATATTCGACAAATTAATTATCTAATCACGTAATTTTTAGGCTCATAGCTCGTAGCTTATTGCTCACAGCTAATAATAATATGAACAAAACCGCAGTAGTCATTCTAAATTATAATGGTCAAAAATATTTGACTGATTTTTTGCCATCCGTAATCATTCATTCTCAAAATGCTGATATTTACGTAGCTGATAATGCTTCTACTGACGATTCAATTATTATCTTAAAAAGAGATTTTTCTTCCGTAAAAATTATTCAACTCTTTGAAAATCATGGCTTTGCACAAGGGTATAATGAAGCCTTAGCGCAAATAATTAACCAATATAAATATTATATTCTTCTAAATTCAGACGTTGAAGTTCCCCAAAATTGGATTGAACCAGTCATTAATTTAATGGAATCTAATTCAAACATTGCCGCTTGCCAACCCAAAATAAAATTTTATCACGAAAAAACGCACTTTGAATACGCAGGAGCAGCGGGGGGATATATCGACCGTTTGGGATATCCCTTTTGTAGAGGAAGAGTTTTCCTTTCTCTGGAAGAAGATTTGGGTCAGTATGATGATAATGTGGAAGTCTTTTGGGCAACGGGTGCGTGTCTGTTTGTGAGAGCAAATATTTTCCACGAAATGGGAGGGTTTGATGGTGATTTTTTCGCTCACATGGAAGAAATAGATTTATGCTGGAGAATGAAACACGCTGGTTATCAAATATTTGCTTGCGGGGAGTCAGAAGTGTATCACGTAGGAGGAGGTACATTGCCAAAGTCTAATCCACATAAAACTTTCTTGAATTTTAGAAATGGATTGGTGATGTTATACAAAAATCATCCCGATAAAGGCTTGTACCGAACTTTACTGACAAGATTAATTTTAGACGGAGTTGCAGGGGTAAAATTCTTACTTTTTGATTCTTGGCAAGACTGTTGGGCAGTAGCAAGGGCTCATTTCAATTTCTACGCTCATTTTTATAAATGGCATAAAAAACGTAAGAAAATACAAAGAAGAGATGATTTAAAACCTATGTTCTCACATAATATTGTATGGCAATATTTTGTAAAAGGAAAAGAAAGGTTTGATGAAATGTGATTAAAACTCCCAAACGGTAGGATTATTTCTTTGACGCAAATAACGACGGATATTCATCCAAAATGCTAATATGAGGTAGATAATAACGGGTGAACCAACTGTTATAAAGGAAAGATAAACAAAATAAAGGCGAATACTGGCCGTAGAAATGCCAAATTTTTCTCCCAAACGTGTGCAAACACCGTATGCGTGTTGTTCAAAAAAATATTTTAACTTTATCATAGAAATAAATATGTATACGAATAAGACCAAATGATTAATAACAAAAGTATAATTTTTTAACCTTTTTTCAAAATTTGCCATTTTACAGTTAATACAAATATAACTGTAATTTATAGAAAATTGTTAGAAAAACACAAAATAATAATGAGTAAATACTACTATTTTGCATAAAATAAAGAAAAATATTACTTTAAAAGTAGGAATGTATAAAATTATACTTACATTTGGGGGTTAATAGTAGAAAAGTAATAAGTTTTTAGTACAATTAGTCCGTTTTCAATAGTATGTTAGTCCCCCAGATTTACCTACCTCATTGATTATCAAACACTCATCGTATCACATCTTCAACTTTTGGGCTGTTAATTCACAACGAAATTGGCGTTTTGCTAATCGTAGTGTGAAAATTTAATTAATATTTTTTTTATCATGCAAACAGGCACAGTAAAATTTTTTAATGAGAGTAAAGGTTTTGGATTCATTTTAGATGATGAATCTGGACAAGAGATTTTTGTTCACGTAACTGCTTTGGGGGGCACACACATTCGTCAAGATGATAAAGTTTCTTTTGACATCGTTGATGGCAAGAGAGGTTTAAATGCTGATAATGTTAAGAAACTGTAATTTATAGTTTTTTAATTTGACAGAAATTGTTTGTTTTAAATTGGTTTTGTGAAATTCATTACCTAATAGTTCGATTATTTATTTCGATTTTATCGGAAAAAAGCCTAAAAGCTGTGTTTGTTCAAAGAGTTTAGTAACTCATTATTAATTATTTCAATCAGAATTTTTTATTTTTAATTTTTTTATATTTTTTTTATGCAAACTGGTAAAGTTAAATTTTTCAACGAATCAAAAGGTTTTGGATTTATCGTTGACGACAATTCAGGCGAAGAAATCTTCGTTCACGTTACAGGCTTATCTGGATTAACTATCCGTGAAAACGACTCTGTTTCTTTCGATGTTCAAGAAGGAAAACGTGGCTTAAATGCTGTGAATGTAAAGAAGGCATAATTCCTTTTTTTATATAGTCATCAAAAAAGCTCAACCATTCATTTGGTTGAGCTTTTTTGCTTATATTATTTGTGAATTGTGAGTTAGTAAATTTTGCACGTCCTAAATCACTAACTCACAATTCACTCAATCGCAACTATTCAAACCACTTCATCACATCATCCTTCTGTGGGATCGTAATATCTAATTTTAGTTTCTTACGCATTCCGCCCAAATCATTGAAAACTTTGTTTGGGTTTGCTTCTTTTATTGATTGAATCGTCATGAAACCCATTTTTTGCAAAACTGGAATCCATTCTAATGGTACACCAAGAGCTTGATATTCAGCTTCGGTTGCCACTTCTGATTTCTTCTCTGGACGCATTTGAGGGAAAAATAATACTTCCTGAATCGAAACTTGATTGGTCATCAACATCGTTAGACGGTCAATACCAATCCCAATCCCTGCGGTTGGTGGCATTCCGTATTCTAATGAACGCAAGAAATCTTCGTCCATTGCCATTGCTTCGTCATCGCCACGTTCTGCCAACTTCAATTGTTCTTCAAAACGCTCACGTTGATCGATTGGGTCGTTCAATTCTGAATAAGCATTAGCAATTTCTTTTCCATTGACGAATAACTCAAAACGCTCAACCAAACCTGGTTTACTACGGTGCTTTTTGGTTAAAGGCGACATTTCGACTGGATAATCAATGATGAAAGTAGGTTGAATAAGGTTTGCTTCTACTTTTTCTCCGAACACTTCATCAATTAATTTACCAGTTCCCATTGTGGCATCCACTTCAATTCCCCACGATTTGCAATGTCCACGAAGCGTTTCTTCATCCATGCCTTCTACATTTACGCCCGTATATTTTTCGATGGCTCCTGCAATAGTCAATTTGGTAAATTCTCCCCCAAATTCTATGTCATTTTCACCCACTTTCACCAAAGTTTGTCCATTGGTTGCAATGGCTACTTTTTCAAAAATTTGTTCGGTAAATGTCATCATCCAGTTGTAGTCTTTGTAAGCTACGTAGAATTCTAAAGAGGTGAATTCTGGATTATGAGTCCTGTCCATACCTTCATTTCTAAACATTTTTCCAAACTCATATACGCCATCAAAACCACCAACGATTAACCTTTTTAGGTATAATTCATTGGCAATACGCATGAATAAAGGCATATCCAGCGTGTTATGATGAGTTTTGAACGGACGAGCTGACGCTCCGCCATGAATGGATTGAAGAATTGGAGTTTCTACTTCTAACCAACCTTTTGCATCAAACATGGAACGCATCGTGGTTACGATTCTGGCACGTTTCAAGAAAATATCTTTGACTTCTGGATTAACAATTAAATCAACGTATCGCTGACGATAACGCATTTCTGGGTCAGTAAAACCATCGTGAATATTGCCATCGTCATCTCTTTTTACGATAGGAAGGGGTTTCAAAGATTTATTCAAAATCTTGAATTCAGTAACGTGGATAGAGATTTCACCCACTTGTGTTGTGAAAACGAAGCCTTTTATTCCAATAATATCACCAATGTCTAAGAGTTTTTTAAAGACGATATTATAAAGCGTTTTGTCTTCGTCTGGACACAAATCATCACGACGAAAATATACTTGAATACGTCCCGTTGAGTCTTGTAATTCAGCGAAAGAAGCACTTCCCATAATTCGGAAAGACATCAAACGTCCAGCGATTGAAATTGATTTATAGTCTATTTTATTGTTTTCGTAGTTTTTTAAAATATCCTCAGCCGTAACATTTACGTCAAACATTTCGGCAGGGTAAGGGTCGATGCCCAATTTTATCAAATCTTCCCGTTTTTGTCGGCGAAGTAATTCTTGTTCTGAAAGTATCATTTTTCTAATTGCTATTATTCTGTAAAATTACCCACAAACGGATTGATAAACAAAAAGAGCCTGATTTTTGGTCGGCTTACTATTACATTACACCGTTAGGTTACTCACTTTAAGATAAATAGCCTTATAAGTGTAGATTTTAATGTTGTCTTTTGATTTAATAATTTTCGGAATATAATCATTCTAAACTGTTACCAAAACTATTACTTCTTCGACTAATCTTTCATAGACAGGTTTTGGTTTTAAAAGTCACACCGTAAAACTACCCAATTTTTTAGATTAGGTAATTTTACGCTAAAACAAGAAAAGTAGATTTTGTTACTTTGTATCGTTCAAATGAACAAACTTTTATCCATCTTATCTCTAAAAATATTATGAATACATCGGTACAGAATTATGCTTACCCAACCGCCAACTTAATTAACAATCTTCAATCGGTTATTTATACCGATAGAAAAAAGACATCAATTATCATTCGTGACATTATGATGTTGGAAGGGGAAGGAAATTATACGTATGTACATTTGAGTAATGGAAAGAAAATTTTGCTTTCCAAAACCTTGAAAGATTTTTGTGAATTGTTTAGTCAAAATGATTTTGCAAGGATTAGAAAGTCTTACCTCATTAACCTTAATTATCTGAAAGAAGTGGATTTGTCAGGTGATTCTTCGGTAATAATGCAAACAGGACAACGAATTGAAATTTCAAGAAGAAGAAAAACAGAATTTCAACAACAGTTTCGGAGTTTTAAACAGAAAAAATAATTCTAACCTGATTCTCCTGATTCGAGAATAATACAAACCTCGATTCTGGAGAATTGAGATACATTTAAAAATAAGCCTTGACTTTTTTTAAGGGGTTTTAAAAGACTCGGCTTTTTGAAAGATAAACTATTTTAGTGGTTAGGTGAATAGCAGACAGTTTCCTGAATTTTTCGGGAAACTGTTTTTTGTAATTATGAATTGTGAGTTATAAATTATAAGTTATAGACTCATCACTTCTTTAAATATCGCTCTCTCATCAATTTCATCATATATACATTGATTTCCCATTGATTGGCTACGGGAAGATTTGTGTATGGAAGTGTTTGTAAATAATTTGGTGGTCCGAACTCGGTGAGCATGGTGAGGGGCTGTCCCGCTTTCATTTTTATTTCTACTACTTTATCCCACCAACTCAAATGTGCTTGAACAGCATTTTTCCACTCGGGCGCTCTTGGGTCGTTTACTTGCGGACCTTCTTCATGACCAATTCTCGTGTGTATATGACCAGTACGTTCGAGGGCAGCCTGCACTGCCTCCGTCTGATTTTCTAAAAGAGATTCATGCACGTTGCACCAGTGAGAAAGATCCAAAGTCAGGCGTAAATCCGGGTTTTTATCTATGAAGTTTTTGGTAATATGAGCGGCAAAAAGCATTCGTCCACTGTGTGTTTCGTGGTAAATTGGTAATCCCGATTTCTCACTTATTTCAGTCGTTAAATCAATAAAAGCTTTATTTTCTTCATAAGTAAAAAAGTCTTTTCCACTGTGACAATTGATGTACGTGGGTTTTTGAATGGTTTGAACAGTAGCTTCCAACAAGTTTTTCGTGAAAGTTTCAAAGTGTTTAATAGCCTCATTTTCAGAACCTCCCACCAGAAATCCTACGGCTAATTGATGTTTTTTTAAGGCAGAAAATAACTCATCTTGACCAGTTTTAGAGGTGTTCCACCATATTTCAATCCCATCGTATCCTTCACTTTTAGCTTTTGCACAAAATTCATCTACGCTACCAGTAAACCCCCAATTGGTCGCAAATATTTTCAAGGAAAACCCTGCCGAAGGTTTAACATTTAAAGTACTTTGTTTCGTTAAATCGTCCATTGAGGCGACGAGTCCTACGCTTGCGAGGGTGGTTGTTTTGTTCATAAATTTTCTTCTATTCATGGTTTTAAGATTTTATCTTTTTGGTAACTTGATTTTAATCATTTTCAAATGCTCCAATAAAGTCTAAATTTGATTCTTGACTAACAAATTAGAAAATTATTCTACAAATACTATCTTGACATACCAAAATTGTGTTTTAACGTGCAAATTTTAATCATGAAATTCTGACTTTACTATGGAGTTAGTATAATCAAAATATTTTCATCATATCTGCCAAAAATGCCTTCAATTAGCCATATTGGCATATTTTTTTAATAAATATTTTATAATTCACGTCATAATTTCCGAAGAAAAGGACTGGCTTAGATATTGAAGTACAAGTGAAGAAAGGGAAACAGTAGAAATGAAGGAATTTCTAAATCTTCCATTTATTTATTCCTCCATTTCTGCTTGTCCCCCCTTTTTCCTATAAAAACATGAAATACACAACAAAAACACAAGAGATAATCCAGCAAGCGGCTTCAATTGCCTCAGCCAATGGTCAGCAAGCCATTGAAACGGGACATTTATTGAAGGCAATTATCGAAGAAGAACCGAATACCGCTCAGTTTTTGATGAAAAAATTGGGGGTAAATCAAGCCGTTTTTCTGCCTAAATTAGAAGATTTGGTGAATGCTTATCCCAAAGTTTCGGGTGGCGGACAACCCTATCTTGCTAATGATTCCCATACCGCCATGACCAAAGCCGAAAGCCTGATGAAAGAGTTTTCGGATGAATATATTTCCGTCGAGTTACTGATTTTAGCTTTGTCTTTGGGTAAAGATTCAGTCGCTAACTTATTGAAAGACAATGGATTTAAAGAGAAATTAGTAAAAGAAACGATAAAAGAATTAAGAGGAAATACAACCGTGAAAGACCAAAATGCAGAAGCGACCTATCGTTCGTTGGAACGCTATGCCATCAACTTAAATGAACTTGCCAAGACTGGGAAAATTGACCCCGTGATTGGGCGTGATGAAGAGATTAGGAGAGTTTTACAGATTTTATCTCGTAGAACCAAAAATAATCCGATGTTAGTCGGTGAACCCGGCGTTGGTAAAACCGCCATCGTGGAAGGACTTGCGCAAAGAATTGTTTTGGGGGACGTTCCCGAAAACCTAAAATCTAAAACAATTTATACCTTGGATTTAGGACTTTTGATTGCGGGAGCAAAATATAAAGGTGAATTTGAGGAACGCCTAAAGGCTGTTATTAAGGAAGTTACGGATTCGGAAGGCGATATTGTTTTATTCATCGACGAAATCCATACGCTCATTGGAGCGGGTGGGGGAGGTGAATCGGCGATGGATGCTGCCAATTTGTTGAAACCCGCTCTGGCTCGTGGAGAATTGCACGCCATCGGAGCAACCACTTTGAAAGAATACCAAAAATATATTGAAAAAGATAAGGCTTTGGAAAGACGTTTCCAGATGGTAATTGTGGACGAACCTGACGAAACCGATGCGATCTCAATTCTTAGAGGTATCAAAGAAAAATATGAATTGCATCACGGCGTAAGAATCCAAGATGATGCGGTGATTGCGGCGGTTCAATTATCAAGTCGGTATATTTCAGACCGTTATTTGCCCGACAAAGCCATTGATTTAATGGATGAAGCAGCGGCAAAAATGCGGATGGAAATAGATTCTGTTCCCGAAGAAATTGATGATTTACAAAGAAAAATTATGCAATTAGAGATTGAACGAGAAGCTATCAGGCGTGAAAATAACGTGGAAAGAGAAACCATTATTACTCGTGAATTGGCAGAATTGACCGATAAGAAAACGAATTTAATGGCCAAGTGGCAAGGTGAAAAAGACGTTCTGAACGGTGTGAGGATAGAAAAAGAGAATATTGATAAATTAAAATTAGAAGCCGAACAAGCCGAACGGGCGGGAGATTATGGAAAAGTAGCGGAGATTCGTTACGGTAAATTAATTGAAGCCGAAGCCCGACTTGCCAAAGCCCAAACATCGAGTGTTGAACACGAATCTACGATGTTGCAGGAGGAAGTTACGGCAGAAAATATTGCCGAGATTGTAGCAAAATGGACGGGCGTTCCAGTTTCAAAAATGATGCGAGCCGAGCAAGAAAAACTCCTTCACATGGAGTATGAATTGGGCTTACGAGTGGCGGGACAGACGGAAGCAATTGAGGCAATTTCGGATGCGGTACGTCGTTCACGGGCGGGTATGCAAGACCCAAGAAGACCTATTGGCTCATTTATTTTCTTGGGAACGACGGGTGTTGGTAAAACAGAATTGGCAAAAGCATTGGCGGATTATCTATTCAACGATGAAAATGCGATGGTTAGAATTGATATGTCGGAATATCAAGAACGTCATGCGGTAAGTCGTATGATTGGTTCGCCTCCAGGTTACGTTGGGTATGATGAAGGTGGACAATTGACCGAAGCCGTTCGTAGAAAACCGTATTCAGTAATTCTCTTGGATGAAATCGAAAAAGCTCATCCAGACGTTTGGAATATCCTTTTACAGGTTTTGGACGATGGTCGTTTGACGGATAACAAAGGTCGGATTGCGAATTTTAAGAATACGATTATTATCATGACTTCCAACATTGGTAGCCATATTATCCAAGAAAAAATGGGTGAAATGGAAGGTTGGAACAATCATATTGTGATGGAAGAAGCGAAAAAAGAAGTAATGACTTTGTTGAAACAAGTGGTTCGTCCCGAGTTTTTGAATCGGGTGGATGAAATTGTGATGTTTGAACCGCTATCGAAAGAGAATTTACGACAAATTGTTCAAATTCAGTTCCGCCAAATCAAAGACCGTTTGAAAGACCAAGGCATTTTGTTAGAAGCTACAGAAGAAGCCCTGCTGCACATTGCCGAAGAAGGTTATGAACCAACCATGGGCGCAAGACCTTTAAAACGAGTAATGCAGAAACGGATTTTGAATGAATTATCGAAACAGATTTTGGGAAATTATATCTCCAAAGATTCGGTCGTGATGATGGAATTGGGTAATGATGGAAATTTACAATTTGAGAATGTTGTAACGAATAGTCCTCTAATATAAATCAAAGTGATTGTATGAATATTGAAAAGTCAATCTGCTTGCAGATTGACTTTTTTGGGAATAATTTATCGCTATTTATATTAAAATTCTCATTAAATCAATTTGAGCAGAATACTGTCATCGAAACAATTGATAGATTGGTCGCATTCTAAGGTTATTCTAAGGGTAATTAATCACTTTTTAAGCAAAATATAAAGTACATTTGTTTTTAAAATAATTAAAACGAAGTTTAGGTTGATGAAAAAGAAAATAATAGAGAAAATATATTTCTTTTTAATATTAACCACCCCAATAATTTGTGGAGGAGTTATTATTTATAACTCATTGACCAAAAATATTGAATTTGCGATTGAAAATGAGCTTGAAAATATAGATGATAATTCAATTAGTGATTCAAATCAGATAGACCTTATTCCAGTTGAAGTAACAAATTATTCTAATTGTTTTGCATTCAAATCTACTACTCAGCCGATAGCTCAGTATCTTTTTATTACGTATAATATTTACTCAGAACCCAATCCCCCTCCTCCCCTGAATTTCCTTCCCATTTCATTCTTATTTACATAACTGTATCAATCATTTTCTGGATAAATATCTCAGAATAAAAGGGTGTTATAGGTTAATGTTAGATTTTATAAACTAAATAGACACTTATTAAGAAATTAATATTTACTCAATATACTTACAAAAGCTCCAATTTTATTACAAAAGAAATTTTATGAAACATTTATTATTAAGTATGTTGATGGCGTATGTTCTGCTATCGTGTACTATTCAAGCCAAAGAAGAAAAAAAAGTTATGGAAATATTTCCGGTAACTTCGCCAATATTGATGGATACTACACTCCAAACTGATTATGTGGCGGAAATAAATGCCGTTCAAAACGTAGAAATCAGATCAAGAATCAAAGGTTATCTGGATAAAGTTTATGTAGATGAGGGCAAATTTGTCAAAGAAGGACAATTGCTTTTCAGTATCAACAATTTGGAGTTGAACGAACAGGTAATGAAAGCTTCTGCTATGGTGAAAAGTTCCGTTGCTGAATTGAGAGCAACCGAAATTGATTTGAGTAATGTGAAAAGACTGGTTGAAAAGAACGTTGTTTCAAATACCGAGTTGGAAGTTGCCAAAAGCAAAGTTGAGATAATGAAAGCCAAAGTGGAGGAGTCGAAAGCGAATGAATCTTTCTCTAAAATTGAACTCAGTTATACCAAAATCAAAGCACCATTTAGTGGAATAGTAAACCGAATTCCCAATAAAATTGGTAGCTTGACTGAAGACGGAACGCTCCTGACGACCCTCTCGAAAAATGATCAAGTGTTTGCTTATTTTGATGTTTCGGAAAAAGAATACCTTAATTATTCCGTTAATTTCAAAGCAAATACCGAACAATCAAATAATGTAATCTTGATTTTGGCGAATGGTAAAGAACACGCTTTTAAAGGGAAAATTGAAACAAGTGACGGTGAAATTGACCCAAATACGGGCAATATAGCATTTAGAGCAAGATTTAATAATCCAGATAAAATCCTTAAACATGGGGCAAGTGGAAAAGTTAGGTTGCTGAAAAAATACCAAAATGTATTAATTGTTCCTCAAAAATCAACTTTTGAGATTCAAGATAGAATGTATGTTTATGTGATTGACAATAATAATAAAGTTAAATCACGCCCTATTACTTCTAAAACCAGAATGCCCCATTTTTATATTGTTGATTCGGGACTTACGAAAGACGACAGAATTATCTACGAAGGCATTCAAAATGTTAAAGACGGCATGACGATAAAACCTCAATTTGTGCAAATGAATGAGATTAAAGCAGATTTAGGTCACGTCAATACACTAAAATAATCATTTTTATTATGTTTAAGAACTTCATCGATAGACCAGTTTTATCACTGGTTATTTCAATATTTTTTGTGCTGTTAGGTGTGTTATCAATGTTAGTGTTGCCCATTACGCAATATCCTGATATTGCTCCGCCTGCCGTTTCTGTAACCACCAGATATACAGGAGCAAACGCCGAAGTTTGTGCCAAAGCCGTGGTAACACCCCTCGAAAGAGCGATCAATGGTGTGCCTGGCATGACCTACATGACTTCGGTTTCTGGTAATGATGGCACCAGTATTATTCAAGTTTATTTTGAAGTTGGCACCGATCCCAATGTGGCAGCCGTCAACGTTCAGAATAGAGTGACAACTGTTTTGGATGAATTGCCAGAAGAGGTAATCAAGGCGGGAGTTTCAACCGAAAAAGAGGTAAATAGTATGTTAATGTACATCAATTTGATTAGTGAGGATACATCATTAGACGAAAAATTTATCTATAACTTCGCTGATATCAATGTCTTAGCCGAACTAAAACGAATTGATGGCGTTGGATTTGTGGATATTATGGGTTCACGAGAATATGCGATGCGTATTTGGCTGAAACCCGCTCGAATGGATGCCTACCAGATTTCTGCCGATGATATTATTAAGGCACTAAAAGCACAAAATGTGGAAGCTGCCCCTGGAAAAGTGGGTGAAAGTTCGGGTGGTCATGGTCAACCTCAGTCTTTGCAGTATGTTTTACGATATACGGGCAAAATGACCCGTAAAGAACAGTATGAAAATGTGGTAATCAAAGTTACTGAAAGTGGCGAAATGTTGCGGTTGAGAGATGTAGCAGATTTGGAATTTGGTTCGCTCGATT
Organism: Arcicella sp.; assembly: GCF_964672035.1. Lineage (NCBI taxonomy): Bacteria > Pseudomonadati > Bacteroidota > Cytophagia > Cytophagales > Flectobacillaceae > Arcicella > Arcicella sp. The sequence goes on along the minus strand of NZ_CBABQS010000022.1, from coordinate 20,087 downwards.
ATGATGTACTTTCAAAAGAAAATGGCAAACCATCGGCAGCAATTGTGTTGAAACAGCGCCCAGGTTCAAATGCCAGTGAGGTAATTCAGACGATTAAAGACCGTTTAGAATTCCTAAAATCCACCACTTTTCCCCCAGGAATGACCTACACCATTAGCTACGATGTGTCGAGATTTTTGGATGCTTCCATTCACGAAGTGATTAAAACACTCATCGAAGCTTTTATTTTAGTGGCCTTGGTGGTGTTCCTTTTCTTACAAGATTTTCGTTCAACGCTGATTCCTGTTTTAGCCGTTCCCGTTTCGTTGATTGGTACGTTTGCGTTTATGCAATTATTTGGTTTTTCCATTAATTTATTGACGCTCTTTGCTTTGGTTTTAGCCATCGGAATTGTGGTTGATAATGCCATTGTGGTGGTGGAAGCCGTCCACGCAAAAATGGAAGAAAAGCACCTGGAAGCCAGAGAAGCCACTATTGAAGCGATGGGAGAAATTAGCGGAGCCATCATTGCCATTACCTTGGTGATGTCGGCGGTGTTTATTCCCGTAGCATTTTTATCGGGACCTGTTGGTGTTTTTTATCGACAATTTGCCGTCACCATGGCAATCTCCATTGTTATTTCGGGAATAAACGCCTTGACTTTAACGCCCGCTCTGTGTGCTATTATGCTCACAAATCCCCATTTAGAAACTAAGAAAGATAATATTCTCACTCGTTTTTTTGGTAGGTTTAATTATGCTTACGATCGTTTGTCGGTTCGTTACGGAAGTTTATTGAGAGTCATTGCCAATCGAAGAGTTATAACTTTTGGAATTTTGGTCGTATTCTGCGTAGGAGCTTGGGGCGTTGGGAGTGTTTTACCAACCAGTTTTATTCCCACCGAAGACCAAGGAACCATTTATGCCAACGTGACGACGCCCGTGGGCGCAACCCTTGAACGGACGGAAGAGGTAATGAATGAAATTGATAAAATTGCTCAGAAAATTACCGAAGTTGAGTCCATTTCAAGTCTTTCAGGTTTTAGTATGATGACCGATGGCGTGGGGGCTTCTTTTGGTATGAGTACGATCAATCTAAAAGCATGGGACAAACGAAAAGCTACGGCGGATGATATTATTGCTCAATTAATTACCAAAACTAAGCACATCAAGGATGCCGAAATTCAGTTTTTCCCACCACCTGCCGTGCCAGGTTTTGGAAATGCCAGTGGTTTTGAAGTTAGATTATTGGATAAAACGGGTTCGGGTAATCTTCAACGGACTGCCGAAATAGCGCAAAAATTTATTGCTGCCTTAAAAAAACGACCCGAAATAAAGGAGGCATTTACCAGTTTCAATCCAAATTTTCCCCAATACATGATTCACGTTGACCAAGATATGGCGGCAAAAAAAGGGATATCCGTTGATGCTGCCATGAGCAATTTGCAGTCGTTGATTGGTAGTTTTTATGCCACCAATTTTATTCTATACGGACAAATGTATAAAGTAATGATTCAAGCAGACCCTAAATATAGAGCTTTGCCTGAGGATATTATGAAGCTCCGAATCAAGAATAAAAGTGGTGAAATGGTACCTTATTCTATTTTTAGCCGTATCGAGCGGGTTTATGGCCCCGAACAATTGACTCGTTACAATATGTATACTTCAGCGATGCTCAACGGAGAAGCCGCCAACGGATACAGTTCGGGCGATGCCATTAAAGCCATTGAAGAAGTTGCCAAAACTGAATTACCCCGTGGATATACCTACGAATGGTCGGGTATGACTCGTGAAGAGGTACTTTCAGGCAATCAGGTAATTCTGGTTTTCATCATCTGTTTAATATTCGTTTATTTATTGCTTTCCGCTCAATATGAAAGTTTCCTTTTGCCGCTTCCCGTCATTTTATCGTTGCCCGTTGGGATATTTGGTTCTCTGTTGTTTCTGTACCTTTTTGGCTTAGAAAACAATATTTATGCGCAAGTGGCCATGGTGATGTTGATTGGTCTATTAGGAAAAAATGCCATCCTGATTGTAGAGTTTGCCGTGCTTCAGCGAAAACAGGGCAAAACGCTACTGAAAGCCGCCGTGGGTGGAGCTGTGGCACGTTTTCGTCCAATTTTAATGACTTCCTTTGCCTTTATTGCGGGACTTATTCCTTTGATGTTTGCTGCTGGGGCGGGTGCCATTGGCAACAAAACCATTGGTACGGCTGCCGCAGGGGGGATGCTTTTCGGAACACTATTTGGCGTGATTATTATCCCAGGATTATACGTCATTTTTGCGGGAATTGGCTTGGTAAAACGTAAGAAAAAAACTAAAAAAATCATTGAAGAAACGTATGTCGAAGTATAAAATATATCATTTCATTATTATCATAGTGCTATTGGGTTCGTGTAAAATCAAACAAGAAATTCCACAAAATCGCCCAATGCTGACGATGCCGCAAGATTTTAGGGCAAAAACTGATTCCATTACCTTTGAATTACCCACGATTAAAGCATTTTTTTCGGATTCAACCTTGATTGCCTTAATTGATACGGCTTTCAATAATAACTTTGACCTACAAATAACCTTGCAAAAAATTGAAATGGCTCGTGCGGGCGTTCGATTTACAAAAGGACTGGGTAAGCCAGATTTGACGGGAAATGTTGCGATGGGGCAACGGAAATATGGTAATTATACCATTGATGGTGTGGGTAATTATGATACCCGATTTTCTACCAATATTGATGGAAAACAACAGATTCCTGACGTGATTATTCCTGATTATTATGTGGGTGTCCAGTCTTCTTGGGAGGTTGATATATGGGGAAAATTGAAGAGTCAGAAAACATCAGCCGTGGCAAGATTGCTGTCGAGTGAAGCGGGCAAAAATCTGGTAGTCAGTGAATTAGTTGCTCAAATAGCTTCTGGTTATTATGAGTTATTGATTCTGGATAATGAGTTGGATATTCTGGAAGAAAACATCATTTTGCAGGAAAAAGCCGTTGAAATTACCCGTGTGTTGAAACAAGCAGGACAGGCAAATCAGTTGGGGGTAAACCTACTAAATGCTCAATTATTGAGTTCAAAATCCCTTAAAATTGAAGTAAAACAGCAAATCATTGAAGTTGAAAGTTTTATTAATTTTTTAGTGGGACGTTATCCCCAAAACGTCCTTCGTTTAAAAGTGGCTTGGGCGAATGTTATTCCACCGAAATTGACGGCTGGAATTCCTTCAAATATCCTCGAAAATAGACCTGACATTAAACAAGCTGAATTCCAATTATTAGCAACGAAAGCGAATCTTTTTACGGCAAAAGCTGCTTTTTACCCTTCGCTGAACCTGACGGGAGGACTTGGTTTTCAGTCATTTAAGGCACTTTTATTGTTAAATCCTGCCTCTTTAGCTTTTAACACATTCGGAGGATTGACGGCACCTTTGGCAAATCGCCGACAAATTATTGCCGATTTGATGGCCTCAAAAGCCGACCAAAAAATGGCTTACGTTAACTATCAAAAAGTAGTGGTAAATAGCTTTACGGAGGTCTATAACCAATTAAATTTGATTCAGAATACGAATGAAATGTATGAGTTGAAAAGTCAAGAAGTGGATGTTCTAAGAGAATCCATTACGATTTCTTCCGAATTGTTTAGGTCTGGACGAGCTACGTATTTAGAAGTTATTACCGCCCAAAAAAATGCTTTGCAGTCACAAACTGAGCTGATAAATTTGAAAAAACGTCAATATAGTTCCGTCATTGGGCTTTATAAATCTTTGGGTGGCGGTTGGCGGAGGTGATATATTAACAGCATTCTTAGAAGTAGTTGACTCATAGAATTATTTGAAATAGAGTCTGAAAAAACGGTAAATATTAGAAAATTAAAGCAAAATATTATTTTTTGAGTGTAGAATAAGACAAATGACCGTATAATAAAAAATGTGTTAAGTAATTGAAGCTAAGCCTTTTAGGTTTAGCTTTTTTTATTATGTTTGGGTGATAAAATTATTAATTTACCCCAAACTGCTTTTAAAGATGCAACAACAAGTAAAGGATGTACAAAATCTAAAAGAGATTGTACAAAATGACCCAAAAATTCAACAGGATTTCAAAGATGACCCTGTGGCAGCCATGAATAAGTTTTCGGATTCCTCTTTTGTTCCAGACAACTGGATTTATAGAATGGTTGTAGGTTCATTGGGTTCTGTAATTGTAATAATCACGTTGGGAATAGTTTGGCGAGTTGCTTTTGGAACTCCTGTAAAAGATACTGACATTCCAACCATCTTAACGGCAATTGGTTCAGCCGCTATTGGAGCATTAGCAGGATTGTTGGCACCAAGTCCTAATAGAGCGTAAAATTTTGATAGTATTAAACCTTAATCCCATGAATCTCTCCCCACATTTCACCCTCCAAGAAATGGAACGCAGTCAAACTGCCATCCGACACGGAATCATCAACAAAGCCGATGCACGTCAGACGAAGGCACTCACGGATTTATGCGTGAATGTTTTAGAGCCTTTGCGAACCTTAGTAAATAAATCCATCAATATTCAATCAGGGTTTAGGAATCCAACCGTCAATTCACTCGTAGGCGGTTCAGCCACAAGCCAACACAAAAAAGGTGAAGCCGCCGACATCAACGTGGAAGGCATGACACCAGCGGAATTATTCGATTTAATAAGAAATTCAAGCCTGCCCTACGACCAAGTAATTGATGAATTCAGTTCGTGGGTTCACGTGTCGTACAAACCCGTTCAACGCCGACAAGCAATGTTAGCACGGAAGGATGGGGAGAATAGGACGGTTTATACAAAAGTTTAATATTAAGGTTGACCGAACAATAAAGTTTTTGGTTGGTTTTGAAATTCATACTTTTCAATTGATTTTTTGGTGGGTTTGGGTATTGGAGATAATTAAAAGTGAACTATATTTTATTCAGACTTTAATTTAATTACAGTAATGGCAAATACAACAATTAATGATACATATCAATCAATTTTAGGAAATCCTGTAACGCTTGAAATGCATATAGGTCATGGTCAACCTTCAAGAACTTCTGTATTATTAGGTAACATAAAAATTATGGAAACATTAGAAAGTGATTTTTCAATTGAGTTGACTCACTTTAAAAATCCACTTAAAGATGCTGTTTTACGAGTAAGATGTAATATTCAAGATAGAATGCTTTCAGGTAAGTCATTTGTTAAATTTACATTAACTGATGGCGTTACAATATTCGATTCAGAACTACCTGAAAATGAAATTATTCCAACTGGCGGTTTTATTGTTTATACATATCGTATTCTCTTTGTCTAAAAATTATATGAAAAGGATATTTTATTTAACGACAATTATCTTGATAACATTATCTAAATGTTTGTCACAGGGAAAGAAGGATTCTGTTAATATTAATTTTGTAAAAGCCCCATCTTCTCCCGCAGCTAACATATTGGCCTTTTCTCCAAGTGAAATTCAATCTCCCTCTGACCCAAGTGCATTTGTTGCCTCTTTTCAAAATTCAACATCAAACTTTACTGCATTGCCGAAGAGTTTTGCCGTAGATATTGCTCCGTTTTGGTTTTTCGGTGGAAAGAGTAGAACCTATACAGAATATAGCTCTGATAAAATCTGGGACAATTTAAAGCAAAGTTTAGTTGTGTCAGTAGCGTATCGGGATAGCTCAAATGCTTTAAAAGGGTATAAAAATAATTCTTTAATTGGATTTGGAGGAAAAATTTCATTATTCAGAGGGAGAAATAATTCTGTTGAAGATTTCATGATGCGTTCAAGAAAACTTGATTCATTAATTGAAAATTTGGTTGATAATAATGCCACATTAGTACGTTTAAATGCAAAAGCAGATTCTCTTGGTGGAATAGGTATGAGGGAAGAAGCTAAAAAAATTAGAAATAGTGCTGTTGATTTTGAAGAAAAATTAAAACAACAGATTCTTCAAAAATTTAATAGCGATAAGGTAAATATTGCCAGTAAAGAAACTGTAAGAAATGGTTTTAAAATGGATATTGCAGGGGGATTTTCGTATAGGTATCCTCAAAATAATGTTGATTCTTCATTAAGTTTTAGAGGAGGAGTTTGGACAACTTTTGGGTATGATTGGGCGGATAAAAATAAAGAAGGGCAACTTTCATTTTTACTTATGTTACGTTATTTCAAAAACCCAGCTCAAATATGGGCTGATGAAAAAGGAGTTTTGAAAGGGAAAACAGAGGTATCAACTTTTGATTATGGCTTGAAAACGTCCTATATTAATGGAGGAATTCATTCAACAACCATAAACCTTGAATTACTCTATCGTAGTATTCTTAGTAAGCAAAATGAAAAAAGTAGAGTAGAGCCGAGTTTGAGACTGGCTTTTAATGCAAATTATGAAGTAAGTAAAACAATAGTGCTTTCGTTGGCTGTTGGTAAAGATTTTGATGGTTCAATCTCTAAAAGTGGAAATGTTTTTGCATTCTTAAACCTTATTACTGCCTTTGGGTCTGGAACTAAAATTGTTGATAAATGAAAACACTATTCTAATAAAAAAAGCCTCTCAAACAATCTGAGAGGCTTTTAAATATCCTAATTATTCCGTCTGCCCGAAAGCAAACTTACGTAATAAAGCAATTGAGCCAACATTCCCATGGCCGCCGCTACGTAAGTCATGGCTGCCCACCAAAGGGCATCTTTTGCGCCATCGTGTTCTTGCTGAGTTACTATATTTTTTGATTCCATCCACGCCAAAGCTCGGTTTGATGCATCAAATTCTACGGGTAAAGTTACGAAACTGAATACCGTTGCCAAGGCAAACATTACTACGCCAACCATCAAAACCAAACGATTGCCCGTTGAATATAAAATCATCATACCTACCGATAAAGCAATCGGCATGAAATTATTGGCAACGTTCAAAACGGGTACCATCGCACTTCTGAATCCTAACATCGAATACGCCACAGCGTGCTGTACGGCGTGTCCACATTCGTGAGCGGCTACGGCAGCGGCTGAAACGCTTCTGCCCTGATACACGTCTGGACTAAGATTTACCGTTTTGTCGGATGGATTATAATGATCGGTCAATTGACCTTCAACGGACACAATTCTTACGTCAAAAATATTATTATCTCGCAACATTTTCTCGGCAATTTCTTTGCCCGAAAGTCCATTTCGTAAACCAATTTCCGAGTATTGTTTAAATTTACTTTTCAAACGACTCTGCACCAACATTCCGATGCCTGCAAAGACTAATGTGATTACAAATATTATTATCATGGCCTTATATTGCTTTTATTTTTTCTATTAGACTCGTGGTTGAATAACCTTTCACCAAAGGAACCGTTTTTACTTCTCCTCCTTTTCCTATAACAAAATCTGCCCCTACAATAGTTTCCAATGAATAATCATCGCCTTTTACTAAAATATCGGGCTTGATTGTTTCAATTAATTCTAAGGGTGTTGGTTCGTCAAAAAGCACCACACAATCCACAAATTCAAAGGCGGACATCATTCTTGAACGGGCATATTCATTCACAACTGGGCGACTTTCACCTTTCAATCGTTTGACAGAAACATCCGTATTGAGTCCTAAAACTAATTTATCGCCCAAATTACGGGCCTTTTCTAAATAATCAATATGGCCTAAATGAACAATGTCAAAACAACCATTGGTAAAGACAATTTTTTTACCTTCCGATTGCCACTGTTCAACTTGTTCGCTCGCTGTTTGGCGGGTATGTATTTTATTTTCAGTCATTTATTTTCTTCTTCTTTACAAAAATACTAATAAAAAAAATCACCGCTCCAACTACCAAAGTAACCAACATTTGCGAACTCTGAACGAAAGTAGCCAATGTTCCCGCATCATCTTTTGAAAGTCCGTACATCGTTACTAAAACGGGCGAAACAATCGCAGTTACCGTTCCAGCACCGCCTGGCGAAGGCAAAATCATGGCCAGAGCACCCGATACTAAAAACGTCAAACCCGCAATAGGAGGGAGGTTGGCGAATTTTGGAATGGCAAAGAACAAAACGTATCCCATTGCCCAATACATCAACCAAATCATGACGGAATAAAACAGAAATAATTTAGGATTTTTCAAGTGTCTGATACTCAGAAGTCCGTCCAAAAGTCCTTTCAACTTTTCGATAATGGTTTGAATAAGAACCACTTCTAAAATGCTTTTACGAAACATAAACGAGACGATTCCTACTAAAATAACGATTCCTAAAAGGATATAAATCAAGGTTGAATGTCCTCCTTCACTACCTTGATTTTGGGATAATTGATGATTAACAAATGCCCAAAGTCTATCAAAATCAATGATAAAGTGGACAATCAGTAAAATGAAAAGAGTAACGACATCAAAAATACGGTCGGTAACCACCGTTCCCAGTGATTTATCTACGGGAATATTATCGCTTTTATAAAGCTGACTGCAACGGGTTACTTCACCCAAACGAGGCACTAAGTTATTGGCAAAATAGCCCAACCAAACGGCATTATTTACATTCATGAATGAAGGTTTATAACCCAAAGGTTCTAATAACATCTGCCAACGGGCTGCTCTACTTCCATGAGCAACAAACATTAAGACAACCATCAAACCGACCCACCATAAATTGGCGTGCGAGACATCTTCCCACAATTTTGTTGGATTGATAATTCCAGCGGCAATAGAATACCAAATTAATCCGCCCCCAATTCCTAAAAAAAGGAGGTACTGAATGATTTTTTTCATAAACTATTGGACTAACCGATTATTACTATCAGGAAAAACTAAACGTGGTGTGTGTTCTTTGGCTTCATCGGGAGTCATTATTCCGTAAGCAATGATGATAACAATGTCTCCAACTTGGGCTCTTCGGGCAGCGGCTCCATTCAAACAAACCGTTCCAGAACCACGTTCACCCGTGATAACGTAAGTTTCGAAACGCTCGCCATTATTATTATTAACAATTTGTACTTTTTCGTTTTCAATAAGATTGGCAGCCTCCATCAAGTCTTCGTCGATGGTTACACTTCCAACATAATTCAACTCCGCTTGCGTGATTTTCACCCGGTGGAGTTTAGATTTCATTACGTGAATAAACATATTATATTTTGATATTGGATTTTCGTTGCGACCGTCGCTTCGGTTCGATGTTTGGATTTTCGAGCATAATAATTTTCATCAATTAGATGAAACTGATTTCAATCACAAAGGTATTTAGAATTTATGACTCTAACCAAATTAAACGGGTGTTCAATAACGAAAATCGAACAATGGAAACTTAAATAATTACATTATCAATCAACCGAGTTTTGCCCATAAAAGCCGCAATACACAAAGCGGTTTTCCCTTCCGAAAGTTCATTAATGGGTTGCAGTGTCTCAAAGTCCGAAATTTCAAAGTATTCTACTTCAATACCTTCAATGTTATCTAAATTAGTGGTAATAAAGCCCTTAATGGATTGTGCAGGATTTTTATCTTTTAAAAGTTCTACCGCTTTTTGCAAGGCTTTATAAATTTCAGGAGCCGTTTTTCGTTGTTCTGGCGTAAGATTTCGATTCCGAGAAGACATGGCTAAACCGTCAGCTTCTCGTTGGGTGGGGCAAATATTTAATGTTAAACTAAAGCTCAAATCCTTTACCAAACGAGTAATGATAGCACATTGCTGTAAATCTTTTTGGCCAAAATAGGCACTATCGGGCTGAACAATATTAAATAATTTTGACACCACAATCCCAACGCCATTGAAATGACCAGGGCGAAATTCTCCTTCCATAACCCGCTCCAAATCGCCGAAATCAAACTTTAAATTGGGTAATGTTTGATAAATATCATGGGCGTTTGGAGCAAAAACTGCCTCGCATTTTACGCTTTCAAGCATCTCACAATCAGCTTCTAAGGTGCGTGGATAAACGGCTAAATCTTGTGGGTTATTGAACTGTGTAGGATTAACAAAGATGCTACAGACGGTTAAATCATTTTGTGCTTTCGAGGCTTCGATTAATGATAAATGTCCCTGATGTAATGCCCCCATGGTAGGCACAAGTCCAATTGAATGACCTGCTTTACGTTGCGTTTTTAAGAATTCTTGTAAAGTATTGATAGTATAAAAAATCTGCATTTTTGGTTTTATGTTCTACGTGATGCTTCGTTCTGAGGCGAAAGTTCTAAATATAATTTGAAAATTTCAAAGATACATCCCGCTAAATTATTTCATAGAGCGGTTAACTATTAACAAATGTTTACAAAACATAGTACTATTGAACACAGAATTCAGAAGTCATCACCAATTTATGATGGAATATCCGTATATTTTTCGTAATTTTGCATAAATTTTCACGAATACTTCTTTGCTTTGGAGTAATTGTGTATAAGATTTTGCAGATTTTAATTACTAAAGTTTATCCGTAGGTTCGTATTTTACCAGTCTTCAATCAGTAATAATTAATCTTCATTAGCTTAACACTTTTTAACATCTACAAAGCTCCTAACTACGACAACAATGTCTAAATTGCGTATCCTTTACGTTGCCAGTGAAGTTGACCCATTTCTTGCCGTGACTCCAGTCGCTGATTTCATTAGAAAACTTCCTTCTGCTATGCAGGATAAAGGGTTCGATATCAGGATTTTAGTCCCACGTTTTGGCTTAATCAATGAACGCAAAAACCGCCTTCATGAAGTAGTAAGGTTATCGGGTTTCACCGTTCCAGTGGGTGATTCAGATATGCCTGTTACGATTAAAGTAGCCTCTTTGCCCTTGGCAAGGTTGCAGGTTTATTTTATTGATAACGAAGACTATTTTCAAAGAAAGTACGTTTTTACGGACAAAGAAGACAAGTTTTACGATGATAATGACGAAAGAGCCATCTTTTTTTGCAAGGGTGCTTTAGAGACCGTTAAAAGATTGGGTTGGTCACCTCATATTGTGCATTGTAGCGACTGGATGAGTGCTCTGATTCCATTATATTTGAAAACTACTTATAAAAATGACGTAATTTTCAAGGATTCAAAGACCGTGTTTTCAGTTTTCGATAATAGCTTTCCTAATAAATTTGAGTTTGAAGGTTTGTATGAAAAAGTAAAAAATACAAACGTTGAAGATAATATGTTAAGTAGTTTAGACACGGCGGATTATAACGGTTTTATGAAAATTGGTATCGAATATTCCGACGTAGTGATTACCACAGACGAAGAAGTTACAGAGAAATTTAACACTATTTTTAATGAATTACCTGACAAGACATTTAAGTACATTTCAGAAACAGATATCGACGGTTTCTACAACTTCTACACAGAATTGGTGGGTGAATAAAAGTTTATTTGCAGGTCTTATTCTTTCTTTTTGCTTGTTTCTAACGGCTTGCGAAGATCCTCAAGAAATTGGTTCTGAAGTATTTGTCCAAGATATTGGCTTACTTTATACTGATACGCTTACGATTGATGCGTCCACCGTTTTATTAGATTCAATTGTTACCAGTACAACCGCAAATATTTTGGTAGGGCGATATATCGACCCAACGCTTGGATTGGTAGAAGCAAGTAGTTATTTTCATATTGCTAATGCTGATACGTTGCGTTCAGTGGTTGATACGGCTGGTAGAAAAGACGTTACATGGGTAAGATTCCCGAGTAAGGCAGACTCAATTCGTTTTATTTTGCCATACAGTTTTTATCATGGGGATACTTTACAAAATCAAACTTTTAAAGTAAGCCAATTAGCGGATGATGCCTCATTATTGGCAACTTCCACGTATTACAGCAATACAGATGCTCCTGCGTTAAAATCAACCGTATTGGGACAGGTTCAGAATGTAAAAGTTAGACCTATCAAGAATAAATATATCATTTCTGGCGTAGAACGATTTGACACTTTAAAAGTACCAATCGTGGAGCAAACGTTTGTTAATTTTATTAAATCTCAACGTGACCTCACGACCAAGGATGATGTATTAATTGGTACAGGATTTAAAGATAAAATTAGAGGTTTTGCTGTAACTTCGGAAAGCAATAAAAATGCAGCAGTCGTTGGTTTTGCTGCTGATCGCACAATATTGAGGATATATTACAATTATAAATATGTATATACGCTCAGAAACGTAGCAAACACAGCTGATAGTATCCGAGTAACTGTTGATACGACAAAAACGAATGATTTGTATGTTGGTCTTTATACCCGTTCAACTGGCGTATCAAATAATGCACGTTTTAATAAAATAACAACTAATCGAAGTGGGGGAGTTTTTGCTAAATTAGTAAATCCAACGGATGCTTTACCATTTTCTCAGTCAAATAATCAAGTGGCACTACAATCGAGTGCGGGATTGGCGGTGAAAGTGAACTTTCCATCTTTGTTGAAATTAAAAGAACGAAAAGATATTGCCATAAATAAGGCAGAATTAGTCTTAGAACCCAATGTCTCTAATTATTATTCATTGCCCACTGATTTAGTATTGATTGAAAGTACACCCACCAATCGTCCCGTTAGAAGTACCACTACCGGGGATGGAAGTTTGCTTTTTGTAGTAGGAGAGGGGTCAACTGCCACTTACGTATCAAAGAGTAATACTTATACTTTCAACGTTACCAGTTCATTACAAAATATTCTTTCGGGAAGAAACAAAACGAATGGTTGGTTGTTATCAGCTGACACTTTTGTAACTTCATCAACGTCGAGAGGCCCCATTTCAGGTAGGAGCATCGTAAGTTCAGAAGCCGATAGAGCAATTTTTGATTATAAAAAGATAAAAATGAAATTGTATTATACCTATGTTAGCAAGTAGTTTGCAAGTACATGGATATTTTATGAAACATCGTTAATTTAGCATGATTATTTCATTGAATTGTCTAAAATAAAATTAATCCGAAGCGGAGGTTCATAATCTGAATTCTCCGCTTTATTTTTGTGGTAATATATTACTGAAAGAGTGAAAAGTTAACGAGTGAAATGTTTAAAGTTATTAGTTTCGGAAGTTAATATTTATAAATCTTAAACTTTTAACTTTTAACCCTAAACTTATTAACTTCTACAACTCTTTAACCAATAACTAAAAACTTATGTGTGGAATTGTCGCTTATATTGGGCATCGTGAAGCCTATCCATTGATTATCAAGGGATTAAAAAGATTGGAATATCGTGGATATGATAGTGCAGGCGTTGCTCTGATGAATAACGGACTGAATGTTTATAAGAAAAAAGGTAAAGTAAAAGACCTTGAAACGACACTAATTGGTGAAAATCTTCATAGTACCATCGGGATTGGTCACACTCGTTGGGCCACTCACGGCGAACCAAATGATACCAATGCTCACCCACATTATTCAGCTAATGAAAAATTAGCCATTATTCACAACGGAATTATTGAAAATTATGACTCTATCAAAAAGAGTTTGATAAAAAAAGGTCACGTTTTTCATTCTGATACAGATTCTGAGGTTTTTATTCATTTCATTGAAGATATTCAACAAAATACAGGTTGTTTATTAGAAGAGGCCGTTCGTTTGGCCATGAAAGAAGTGGTGGGTGCTTATGCCATTGTGATCATGGATTCTACCAATCCAGATCAATTGATTGCCGCTCGCAAAGGTTCACCATTGGTGATTGGCGTAGGAGAAGGCGAATTCTTTTTTGCTTCTGATGCCACGCCAATTATTGAATATACCAACGAAGTTATTTACTTAAATGACTATGAATTAGCGGTAGTTCGTGATGGAGAATTGACGGTTAAAAATATTGACAATATTCTTCAATCTCCTTACGTTCAGACACTTGAAATGGAATTGGAAGCCATTGAAAAAGGTGGTTTCGAGCATTTCATGTTGAAAGAAATTTTTGAACAACCTCGCTCAGTAGCAGATTGTATGCGTGGGAGAGTAAGTGCCGATAATGGACACTTAGTTTTGGGAGGTTTGCGTGATTATATTGATAAATTAGCCAAAGCAAAACGTATTGTTATTGTAGCTTGCGGAACGTCGTGGCACGCAGGTTTGGTAGCAGAATATATTTTTGAAGAATTAGCCAGAATCAACGTTGAAGTTGAATATGCCTCTGAATTCCGTTATCGTAACCCAATCATCAAAGAAGGAGATTTCTTGATTGCCATTTCACAATCTGGTGAAACAGCGGATACGTTGGCGGCAATTGAATTAGCAAAATCAAAAGGAGCAACGATTATTGGGGTTTGTAATGTGGTGGGTTCTTCTATTCCAAGAGCTTCGCATGCAGGAGCATACACCCACGCTGGCCCTGAAATTGGCGTAGCTTCGACCAAAGCTTTTACCGCTCAAGTAACAGTTTTAGCCATGATGGCCATTGCAATTGCCCGCAAAAAAGGTACTTTGCACGAAGATACTTTCAGAAGATTATTGTTTGAATTAGAGCGTATTCCTTCAAAAATAGAGAAAGTTTTATTGATGGATGAAAAAATAAAACTGATTGCCGAACAATTCAAAGATGCTCGTAATTTCATTTATTTAGGTCGTGGATATAATTTTCCAGTAGCTTTAGAAGGTGCATTGAAATTAAAAGAAATCTCTTATATACACGCTGAAGGCTATCCTGCGGCAGAAATGAAACATGGCCCCATTGCTTTGATTGACGAAGAAATGCCCGTTGTTTTCATTGCGACCAAAGATAGTTCTTACGAAAAAGTGGTTTCAAATATTCAAGAAGTAAAAGCACGGAAAGGAAAAGTGATTGCTATCGTGACGGAGGGAGATAAATTAATTCCAACGATGGCGGATTATACCATCGAAATTCCTGCGGCTCACGATGCGTTGATTCCTTTATTGGCAACAATTCCTTTGCAATTATTATCGTATCATATTGCGGTAATGCGTGGTTGTAATGTTGACCAACCAAGGAATTTAGCAAAATCAGTTACGGTGGAGTAAGAAATTTTAGATTTCAGATTTCAGATTTTCGCTAAAATTAAATATAAAATGTAAAATCATAATTCGTATTTACCGTTTAATAAAAGTCTCCTTTAAAATAATTTCTAAGGAGACTTTTTCGTTATCTTCGTAATTATCAATTCATTGCCTAAGTATCCAAGAAAATTTATGAAGCGGTTATTATTGACTGCATATTGCTTTACGGTATTTTCCTTTACGACTCATGCTCAAAACTATGCCGATTCACTGATGCTCACTTACGTCAGGTGGATATCTACGGACTTAGGCAACGGACTTACTTGGAGATGTTATCATTTCAATCAGAAAGAATTATTTGCTTCCAATCAATTTGTTAGTATTCTTCAAACGAAACGTAACAATAAAAATCTAAAATTTGCGCTTGCTTCAGCCGACAACTACGTTCCAGAAGGCGATACCCTCAGAAAGTTGAAACCCACCAGTACGATTGCTTTTGAAAATTATGCCCTTGCGGCGGTAAACGGCGGTTTTTTCAATACCAAAAGAGGAGGCTCCGTTGATTTTATTAAGATAAACAAAAAGATTTTAGATTCTGCCGCTTACACGCCCAACCAATTGATTCCCGAACACAGCATCGCAGCCATCACAATTGATGATAATGATTTCAAGATTGTGAAAGGCGAAAAGAAATTATACTGGGAAAAATCGTTGCCTCAACCTAATATTTTAGTAACGGGACCTTTGCTAATTTATAACGATGAAGAGCAAGAATTAAGAAATAATCCTTTCAATAATAATCGTCACCCACGAACTTGTGCTTGCATAACCAACGACGATGATTTATTATTGATTACAGTGGATGGAAGAAATACTATGGCACAAGGTATGACTTTGCACGAATTGACTTATTTATCTAAAATGTTAGGGTGTAAGGATGCGGTAAATTTAGATGGTGGAGGCTCAACAACAATGTACATTAAAGGACAACCGCTTGATGGCGTAGTTAATTTTCCGAGTGATAATAAACAGTTTGACCATTTTGGTGAAAGACCAGTGAGTAATATATTGATGATTTCGAAGAAGTAATTTCAGTAGGTATTTATTCAATTTCCATTTATTTAATAGAAAGCACAATGCAATTTATTTTATAAAACCATCAAAAAAGCCGTTTTAGACAAACTGAAACGGCTTTTTTGATGGTTAATTCTCTCTATCTATTTACATAAATTGTTGTGGATGGAGCAAATTTTGTTGGATTTTTTGCATCCGTTGTTACCACACCTCTGGCAATAACGGTATAAATTTTTCCAGGAATTACCGCTGTTTGCGATACCGTTGCAATGTTAACAGTAGCAACGCCACCTAAAACTTTTATGGTAAAAGGTACATTTATCGTTCCCGTTGTAAAAGCATCAATTGGCACTGAATAAAAAGTATCATCCGTATTTTTGAATGCTACACCCGAAGCAATTACGTTTCCATTTACCGTAAAATCTGCCGTAGTTGAATTAGGAATTAAATTAATAACCCTTACAAAAATAGTTTTTCCACTTGCCACAGGGAGTTTATCTTCCAAAACCAAGGGCGTATAAGTTGGAGCAATACCCGTAGCAAAAACTGAATAATACTTCCCTTCTTCAACGGTCAAATCAGCGGTAATTCCTGTTACATTCAGAGATGGAACAACCACTGCTACTTTGGCTTTACCCGCTGACAAGGTTGCATATTCCGCCGTTGATGGATATGAACCTCCATAAGTAAGTAGCGTTGGTACGGCTGGCGGGGAAGTATTTACGCCCGAAAACTTTTTATCATTTACGTAAATATCAATCCCCGGCACATCGGGTGCGGCATGAATAAATTTCACACGAGCGCCCATTGCGGGTGAAATAATTTGAAATGAGTCCTGTTGATCACCACATGAAATCAAACCTACGAAGGCGATTAAAAGGGTAATTATGGATAAAATATGTTTATTTTTCATAAAATTATTAGCTAAAATTCTTGAATGTTTATTTAATATACCACAATTCATACGTATGATAATCAGGATTATTTCCACCAATTTTATCTAAAGATGCCCGATTCCAAACGTATTCTGAATTGTATCTTGGACGTACTCTCTGAACTGGTTTTCCATTGTTTTCGGTTGCCAAAGGCTTTGGCAAAGTAAATCCAATATACACCGCTGGGTCATATTTATAGCGACGAACATCCACAAATGTTTCCATGTTTCCGTGCGCATATAAAGCAATAAATTTTTGACACATAATATCACTTATCGTCAAATCTGTACCTATTTGCTTTACGGCTTTACTGGCTAAAAAGTCATTTTTTGCGGTAGTTGAAACCCCTACAAAATCACAATGAGCGGCAATTCCTTTTTTATAGGCATCCAAAGCTAAGGCTTTATCCCCTTTTTTGAAGGCAGCTTCTGCTTTGATGAATTGCATTTCGGCATACGTGAAAATAGGAAAAGGAGCATCATCTTTATAAATATATTTCCCTTTAGTAACATCCACGGGTGATTTTCCCGCTAAAGCTGCCGATGTTACACCCCATAAAATTGGTACACGTTTAGGATTATCAATTGGTGAAGCATTGGCATCAACACTTCCTGGGGTTACACCTCTGTAAACACCATCGGTTGAAGCCGTAAACATTAAAGATAAACGTGGGTCAACAACGCCATTGAACACACGACCATCCATCAGACTGATACTAAAATCCGTTTGGCGATACGATTGCATATTGTCTCTTAATGGGCCAAAGAAGTTTCCATCCGTTGTGCTTAATCCACGATGAGGAGCATTGAAATTATCGGCATTGGATGCTAAAGCTTTATCGCAATATTCAATTACTTTATCAGGAGCATAGGTCGCTTTATTACTCAAGTGATTGGCGTTACGGGCTAAATTGGCATAAACAAACTTCTTCCATTTGTCCAAACTACCATTGTAAACTTTATCTCCCCGTGAAAGTGAACCAACGCCATCGCCCGTTTTATTCAAATTATCTAATGCTTCATTGGATAAACGGAGAACCTCCGCATACACATCTTCTTGAGAATCATATTCAAAAACATAACGATTGGGTTCCCAAGCTTGCTTCAAAATCATTTCTCCGTGCCAGTCAGTCGTACTTTGCCAGGACCAAGCTCGGATGGCTTTTGCTGCTCCTACGAAATCCCATTTTTGTTTTGCTACGGCATCCGCCACAATCAAATCAACGTTTTCGCCGATTGACCAATAATGGGTTCTCCATTTCTCGCCACCTGAATCACTACCAGAGGCATAACTGTGCAAATCCCACGTATTTCCACCTCCTGAAGATGACCAAACTTGGGCATATTGTCCTGCAAAACGACCATCAAATTGTTCTCCACGAACCATTTGAGCCACAATGGCGGGCAAAAGAGCGTATCCTTCCGCAACCTGTGGATTGCTGGGGTCTTCGTTGATGTTAAGATAATCCTTGCAACTACCGAAGGTCAAAGCTGTGAGGGTCAGTAGTATATATTTTATTTTTTTCATTTGAATGTATATTTTGCAACCACATAGAAATCATAGAGAACAATAGAAAAAGAATTGGCAGTAATTCAGTTGGTAGTATTTTTATAAAACTGAAATACTTAATTTATTTCTTCCAATGAATAGATTTAATGGGTTTTGATTTTAAATTAGAACGTAACACTTAAACCAGTACTGAAAGTGCGTGGTAATGAAATTGTACCATAATCAATTCCAGCGGCTCCAACGCCCAAAGATGTTGCAGTAGTTCCGTTTACACTTGGGTCAGCTCCTGTATAATTTGTGATAAGAAATAACTCTGTTCCTCTCACAAAAACCGAAGCATTTTTGATAAATTTAACATTGCTCAACACCTTCTTGGGAATGCTATAACTGATGTTTACATCACGCATTCTAATCCAATTGATGCTATGTTCAACAAAATCTGATTCCGCCAAAGAAGCATAATATCCTTGAGCCACACTTGTACTTGGCGTTATTTGTACGGTGTTTGGCGTAGGATTTTCAGCATTTTCATAACCATCTCTCAATACACCTTTATAAACAACTGGTGAATTACGGTCAAGCGTTTTTGGGCTCAAACCTCTTTCATACAACCACATCGCATTGCCGTTGAAAACGTCTCCGCCTTTACGAATATCCAATAAGAAAGAAAGTGAAAAAGATTTGTACGTAAATGAGTTACGTAAACCAATCGTGAAATCAGGATTACGGTCGCCAATGGGCAAGAAGTTGGTATTCTTAATCGGTAAACCCGTTGAAGGATTTATCAAAATATCACCTCTTTTATTGCGTAAATAGCTGTATCCACCAATTGAAGTGGCCGATCCTGCCCATTGTTGGTAATATTCAAGATTATCAACGGTTTTGAAATAAGGCGTTAAATCACCGACAAAAGCACTGGCACGAGCATTATTATAAAGCCAAGTATCGGAATTATAATATTCAGCTACCTCCGCAGGAAGATTTTTTACGGCTGTTTTGAGTTTTGAGAAATTCAAATTAATATCCCACGTAAAGCCTTTCATTTTGATGGGAGAAGCCGTTAACTGAATTTCAACGCCTGAATTACTGAAAGTTCCTCCGTTTAATAGACCAAAGATAAATCCTGTTCCGTAGCTCAAACGTTGCGTAACGATTTGATTTGAACGCTCATTGGTATAATAAGCAGCATCAATTCCGAAACGTCCTTTGAAAAAACGCAAATCCGTTCCCACTTCAATACCCACGCCTCTTTCGGGTTTGAGGTTGGGGTTACCCCCATAAAAACCATACGCAAAACCGCCATCCGTGGTAGTTTGTGGGGCAAGACTTGATTTAATTTTGTAGGGAGTGTATGGGTCTTTTCCTGTTTCTGCGTAAGAAGCACGAAGTTTGCCAAATGATAAAAATCCTAATTCTTTGAATGCTGGAATTTCGGTAAAGACAAAACTTGCACTCACCGAAGGATAGAAATAATCGTATCGTGGAGCGCCATAAAGGGCTGACGACCAGTCATTTCTGCCCGTAACTCTTAAATAAAGTAAATCTTTATAGTTCAAATCTAAACTACCAAATACACTTTGCAAACGTTTTTGAACGATTGTAGTTTTGGCTCTTTGCGTTGTTATGTCAGTATTATTAACGCTGTTGAAATCTGGGAGGTACAATTTTTCTCCGTAAAAACCATTCGTTTCCGTTCTATTATCCTCGAAAGAAGTTCCGACCAAAAATGAGCCATTCAAATCGCCAAT